>NZ_JBFUKN010000001.1:0-209676 GCF_056400845.1 Mycobacterium sp. P4_H6
TCACCGAGCTGTCCCCGCACCCGCTGCTGACCCACGCCGTCGACCAGACGGCCAGCAGCCTCGACATCAGCCACGCCGCGCTGGCCAGCGTGCGCCGCGAACAGGAAATGCCGTACGGCCTGCGCGGGGTGCTCGCCGACCTGCACAACGCGGGCGCCCAGATCGACTTCTCGGTGCTGTACCCGTCCGGCAACCTCGTCGACGCCCCGCTGCCGACCTGGACACACCGCGAGCTCATGCTCGTGCGCGATCCGCACGAACTGGCCCCCGGGGGCGCCACCATCGCCGTGCATCCGCTGCTGGGTGCGCACGTGCGGCTGCCCGAGGAGCCCGAACGCCACGCCTGGCAGGCCGACATCGGCACCGAGACCCAGCCCTGGCTGGGCGACCACCAGGTGCACAACGTTGCCGCGCTGCCCGGTGCCGCCTACTGCGAGATGGCGCTGGCCGCCGCGCGCACCGTCCTCGGTGACACCGGCGAGGTGCACGACATCAGCTTCGATCAGCTGCTGCTGCTGGAGGACACCACCGAGGTCTCCGCGGCCGCCACGGTCACCGGGGCCGGTAGCGCCCATTTTGCGGTGGAGACCTACCTGCAGGGCGAGCAGGTCAAGAGGGCCTCGGCCGCGCTGCGTACCGGCGAGGACGAGACCGCGCCCGCCGCGGTGGACATCGATGCCGTGATCGCGGCGCACCCGCTGCGCATCGACGGCGCCGAGATGCGCGGCTGGTACAACCAGCGTGGCGTCCAGTACGGCCCGGCCTTCGCCGGTCTGGTGGCGGTCAACGTCAACGACAGCGGGGACGGCCCCTCCGACTCGGTGCTCGCCGAGGTGGCGCTGCCCGGATCCATCCGGTCCCAGCAAGGCGCCTACGGGGTGCACCCGGCGCTGCTGGACGCCTGCTTCCAGGCCGTCGGTGCCCATCCGGTGCTGCGCAGCGACACCACCGGCACCCTGATGCTGCCGCTGGGTGTGCGGCGCCTGCGCGCCTACGGCTCCACCCGCAACGCGCACTACTGCTACGCCCGCATCGTCAGCGTCACCCCCGCCGCGGTCGAGGTGGACCTGGACCTGCTCGACGAGAACGGCGCTGTGCTGCTCGCCGTCGGTGGCTTGCGCGTCGGCACCGGCGTCTCGGACAGCGGCCAGCGTGATCGCACCTTCAGCGACCGGCTGCTGACCATCGAGTGGCGTCAGCAGGAACTGCCCGAGGTGGACTACCACGATGCCGGCCGCTGGCTGCTGATCAGCACCTCCGATGCCGCCGATCTGCTGGCCACCAAGCTGGCCGACGCGCTCAAGAGCCACGACATCGACGTCACCACCATGGTGTGGCCGCAGCACTCCGACCACGACGCACATGCGGCACGCCTGCGTGAGCAGTTGGCCGCGCAGCAGTTCGGCGACGTGCTGGTGGTCACCCCGCCGCGGCACGGTGTCACCGACGAGCAGTCCGGTGTGCGTGGCGGCGACAACGTGCGCCACCTGGTGAAGATCGTGCGCGAGCTGCCGGAGACGCCGGGGGAGGCGCCGCGGCTGCATGTCCTGACCCGCAACGCCCAGACCGTGCTGTCCGACGATTCGGCCAACCTCGACGAGGCCGGTCTGCGTGGTCTGGTGCGGGTGATCGGCACCGAGTTCCCGCAGCTGAAGACCACCCAGATCGACGTCGATGACTACACCGACGCCGCGCAGATCGCCGCGCAGCTGGTGTCGGGTTCCGACGAGGACGAGACCGCCTGGCGGGGATCCAAGTGGTACGTCGCGCGTCTGGTCCCGGGGCCGCTGCGCCCGGAGGAGCGGCGCACCACGGTGGTCAACCCGGCCCGTGAGGGGATGCGTCTGCAGATCCGCACGCCCGGTGACATCCAGTCCCTGGAGCTGGCCGCCTTCGAGCGGGTCGCGCCCGGGCCCGGGCAGATCGAGGTCTCGGTCACCGCGTCCAACCTGAACTTCGCCGACGTCCTGGTGGCATTCGGCAAGTACCCGAGCTTCGAGGGCCGCATGCCCAAGCTGGGTGCGGACTTCGCCGGTGTGGTCACCGCTGTCGGGCCGGGTGTCACCGGCCACAAGGTGGGCGACCGGGTCGGTGGCATCTCCGCCGACGGCGCCTGGGCGACGTTCGTGACCTGTGATGCCAACCTGGCCGTCACGCTGCCACCGGGGCTGCCGACCAATCGTGCCGCCGCGGTGCCCAGCGCCCATGCCACCGCCTGGTACAGCCTGCACGACCTGGCCCGGATCACCGCCGGTGACAAGGTGCTCATCCATTCCGCCACCGGCGGTGTGGGACAGGCGGCCATCGCCATCGCGCGTGCCGCCGGCGCCGACATCTACGCCACCGCGGGCAGCGAAGCCCGGCGGGAACTGCTGCGCGGCATGGGCATCGAGCATGTCTACGACTCGCGCAGCACCGCCTTCGCCGACGAGATCCGCCGGGACACCGACGGCTACGGCGTGGACATCGTGCTGAACTCGCTGACCGGCGCGGCCCAGAAGGCCGGCCTGGAACTGCTGTCCTTCGGCGGCCGGTTCGTCGAGATCGGCAAGCGCGACATCTACGGCGACACCCGGATGGGGCTGTTCCCGTTCCGCCGCAACCTGTCGTTCTACGCCGTCGACCTGGCGCTGCTGTCGCTGACCAACTCCGACACCCTGCGGCGCCTGCTGGAGGTCTGCTACCAGCAGATCGCCGACGGCGTGCTGCCGCTCCCGGAGACGACGCACTACCCGCTCGAGGACGGCGCCACCGCCATCCGCGTGATGGGTGCCGCCGAGCACACCGGCAAGCTGGTGCTCGACATTCCGCACGGCGGTCAGATCAACGCGGTCGTGCCGCCCGAGGAGGCGCAGGCGGTCCGTCGCGACGGCGCGTACGTCGTCACCGGTGGTCTCGGCGGTCTCGGTCTTTTCCTCGCCGAGAAGCTGGCCGATTCCGGCGCCGGACGGATCATCCTGAACGGCCGCTCGGCACCGTCCGCCGCCGCCAAGGAGGTCGTGGAGCGGATCCGTCGTGCCGGCACCGAGGTCGAGGTCGAACTCGGGGACATCGCCGAGCCCGAAACCGCCGAGCGACTGGTCGTGGCGGCCTGTGCCACCGGCCTGCCGTTGCGCGGTGTGCTGCACGGCGCCGCCGTCATCGAGGATGCCGCGATCCCCAACATCACCGATGAGCTGGTGGAACGCGACTGGGCGCCGAAGGTCTACGGTGCGCTGAACCTGCACCGGGCGACCACCAAGCAGACCCTGGACTGGTTCTGCGTGTTCTCCTCGGCGGCCGCACTGGTCGGCTCCCCGGGCCAGGGTGCCTACGCCGCCGCGAACAGCTGGCTGGACGCGTTCACGCACTGGCGTCGCAGCCAGAGCCTGCCCAGCACGTCGATCGCGTGGGGCCCGTGGGCCGAGATCGGCGCGGGTGTGGCACTGGCCGAAAGCAGCGAGGCAGCGATCGCACCGGAGGAAGGTGCCTTTGCGTTCGAGACCCTCCTGCGGCACGATCGTGCCTACAGCGGTTACGCGCCCGTGGTCGGCACACCGTGGTTGGCCGCGTTCGCTCAGACGAGCAAGTTCGCCGAGGCGTTCCAATCGTCGGGGCAGCGCAACACCGGCAGCGCATTCCTTGCAGAGTTGCATGAGCTGCCGCGGGACGAGTGGCCGGCGCGGATGCGCCGGATGATCTCCGAGCAGATCAGCCTGATCTTGCGCCGGTCGGTCGACCCTGACCGCCCGCTCGCCGAGTATGGGCTCGATTCGCTCGGCACGCTCGAAGTACGCACCCGCATCGAAGCGGAGACAGGTATTCGTATCGGATCGACAGATATTTCCACGATCAGGGTGCTCGCGGATCGCTTGTGCGATGTGCTGGCACCTGACGAAGTATCGGTTCCGTCGTGATCACGGGTTGCGCAGCGTCGCTCAGCCCGGGGTCGGACGTCGTCGAAACAGGAGATGAATAGTGGTTTCCATGAAACCGATCCACGACTGGGTCGGCGAACCGGGTGCTGTGACTTCCTGGCATCCGTCGCGGGCGACGCTTGCGAAGGTCAAGGATGCACCGGTCAGCGACGTTCCGGTGAGCTACCAGCAGGCTCAGCACCTGCTCGCTTATCGAAAGCACGAGTCCTCCGGCACCGACATGGCCCGCCTGAACATCCCCTCCTGGGACATCCCGGGCCGCTGCGATGTGCGGGCGATGACCCACGTCATCAACGCCTACCTGCGCAGGCACGACACCTTCCACAGCTGGTTCGAGTACGCCGAGACCGAAGACGGTGCCGACAAGATCATCCGGCATACCCTGACCAACCCGCGTGACATCAAGTTCGCCCCCGTCGAGCACGGCGAGATGAGCGCGACGCAGTGGCGCGACCACGTGCTGGGCACCGCGAGCCCGTGGGTGTGGGACTGCTTCCACATCGGGATGATCCAGCGCGAGGATCACTTCACCATCTACATCAGCGTCGACCACGTGCACACCGACGCCATGTTCATGGGCCTGGCCTTCGTCGAGATCCACATGATGTACAACACGCTGGTCGAGGGTGCGGCGCCGCTGAAGCTGCCCGAGCCGGGCAGCTATGACACCTACTGCCGGGAACAGCACGAGTACGTGTCCGCGCTGACCACGGACTCGCCGGAGGTCCGTAACTGGATCGAATTCCTGCAGCACAACGGCGGCACCCTGCCGACGTTCCCGCTGCCGCTCGGCGACCCGTCGGTGGCCTACACCGGCGACGTCATCACCGTGCAGCTGCTGGACAAGGAGCAGGGCGACAAGTTCGAGCAGGCCTGCATCACGGCCGGGGCCCGCTTCAGTGGCGGCGTGTTCGCCTGCGGCGCCATCGCCAACGCCGCGCTCACCGGCACCGACACCTACCGCGTCATCACCCCGACCACGACGCGGCGCACACCCGCGGAGTTCATGACCACGGGCTGGTTCACCGGTCTGGTCCCGATCACTGTGCCCGTCGACGTCGACGCGTTCGGTGACACCGCGCGGGCGGCTCAGGAGTCCTTCGACAGCGGCCTGGATCTGGCCCATGTGCCGGTCGAACGGGTGCTGGAGCTGGGCGCCGAGTCGCACGGCCTGCGCCCGCCGGAGTCCGGTGTGCCGATGCTGTCCTACCTGGACGCCGGCCTGTTGTCACCCGGTGTGATCGCCGAGTGGCAGCGCCTCAACGGCACCATCTACAGCGATTCCCGGTCGGCCTATCAGGTCGGCATGTGGGTGAACCGGGTCGAACAGGAGACCACGGTGACCGCCGCCTTCCCGAGCAACCCGATTGCCCGGGAATCGGTGCTGCGCTATCTGCAGGCGATGAAGTCCGTCTATTTGAGCGTCGTCGAGGGCCGTAGCGTCGCGGTCGCCGCCATCGCCGCGGACACCGTCGACCTGGATCTCAAGACGGCCTGATCGCCGTTGTTGTTATCGGAGGTGCCGCCGCGATGACCCGTGCCGACAACCGGCTCGATTTCACCGATCAGGCGATGTTCCTCGGGCTGCGCGCCACCGGCCAGGAAGCCGTCATGCAGGTGGTGTGGATCTACGAGCGTCCCGTCGACCTCGACGGGGTGCGGCGGTTCCACGAGTGCATCGGGCACGGTCTGCTGGGCCGGCGCATCGAACGTTCGGTACTGCCCTTCGGCAGGCACCGCTGGGTGTCGGTGCTCGGCCCGCAATCGGACCTGGACTTCGCCGAGCCGCGCGATCGCAGCGAGCTCGGGCGCTGGATCGACGAGCGCTCCACGCTGCCGCTGGATCCGGAGTTCGGTCCGGCATGGCATGTCGGAGTGCTGCCGATGACCGACGGGTCGACGGCGATCAGCATCGTGATCTCGCATTGCGTCAGTGACGGCGGCGGCGCGCTCGCCTCGATGGTCAACGCCATCAACGGCCGCACCCTCGACTTCGGCTATCCGCCCCCGGCGTCGCGCACCCGTACGCGCGCGCTACGAGCCGACCTGCGCGACACCGTCCGCGGGCTGCCCGAGGTGGGCCGCACCCTGGTCGAGGCCACCCGACAGGTCGTCCGCCGGCGCGGGGAACTGTCGACCTCCGGTGCCGCCAAACCCGTCGTGAGCGGGCCGGACCATCAGGTGTTCACTCCGTCGGCGACCGTCTGCGTGAAACTCGACGACTGGGACCGGCGGGCCGCCGAGCTCGGCGGCAACGGGCATTCGCTGGTCGCCGGGTTCGTCGCCAAGCTCGCCCAGCAGATCGGCCGGGTCGGCGCCGAGGACGGTCTGGTCACCCTCAACATCCCGCAGGGCGACCGGCTGCCCGGCGATGGCGACACCCGCGCCAACGCGGTGGTGCTGGTCAACCTGGCCATCGACCCGGCGAAGGTGACTTCCGATCTCACCGAGGCACGCGCGGCGCTGCGGGAAGGGCTGCGGGTCGCCCGCGAGGTGCCCGACGAAAACCTGGCGCTGCTGCCGCTGACGCCGTTCATCCCGAAGCGTGTCGTCAAGAAAATGGCCGATGTGGCGTTCGGCTTCAGCACCGAGCTGCCGGTGTCGTGTTCCAACATGGGTGACGTGCCCGAGGGCCTGCCCAACCTCGACGGCACCGAGGCCGACTTCGTCTTCCTGCGCGGTATCGACCGGGTCGCGACCAAGCACGCTCTGGAAGAGCGCTGCGGTCTGCTGACCGTGGTCGCCGGCCGGATCAACGGCACCGAGACACTCACCTTCGCCGCCTACGCGCCCGGCGCGGAGAACACCACGGCGTGGCTCAAGGCCGAACTCGAAAAGACGCTCGCGGCGTTCGAGCTGTCCGGCGTTATCGAATAGTGATGGGGGACAGGTCTTTTGGAGTTCACTAATGGCGACGCTGTGGGTAACCAGCTGACGCTGTGGGACGAGGCGCTGGTGCGCGCGAACCGGGCGACCGGCCGGGTTCAGCTCATCAAGGTGGTGTGGGTCTACGAGCACCCCGTCGACATGGATGCGGTGCGGCGATTCCACCGCAACTTCGGCTACGGGATGGCCGGCCGCCGGGTCGAGCGCTCACCGCTGCCGTTCGGGCGCTACCGCTGGGTGTCCGCGCTGGGCCCGGCCGCCCCGCTGCACATCAACACCGACCCGCTGCCGCGCGAGCAGATCAGTGACTGGGCCGACCAGTGGGCCCAGGTGCCGATCGACCCGGAGACCGGGCCCGGCTGGCAGATGGCCGTGCAGTCGTTCTCCGAGGGCGTGACCGCGATCTCGGTGGTGGGGTCGCACTGTCTCGGTGACGGTGTCGCCGCACTGCTCGCAGTGGGCACCGCGGTCGCGGGCGCCAACATCGACATCGGCTACCCGCCGCCGCTGTCGCGGCGCTCCGGCCGGGCGATCGCCGCCGACCTGCGCGAGACGATCCGCGGGCTCCCCGAGATCGGACGTGCGGCGCGCAAGGCCGTCAAGGTGCTGCGCGCCGGCGGCGAGGAGGCCGCTACGTCGCCGAAGCCGGCCCGCCCGCCGGTCGCGAACCCCGACGAGCTGGTCATCGTTCCGGCCATCACCACCTACGTGGATCTCGCCGAATGGGATGCCCGGGCCGCGGCGCTGGGCGGTAACGGCTATTCGCTGCTGGCGGCGATCAGCGCCAAACTGGGTGAGCGGATGGGGCGCCGCAACGCGGACGGCAACGTCTCGCTGCTCATCGCCATCAGCGACCGCACCTCCGAGACCGATATCCGCGCCAACGCGATGACGCTGGTCAACGCCAAGGTCGATCCGGCCGAGGTGACCAAGGATCTCAGCGTCACCCGGACGATCCTGCGCAATGCGCTGAAATCGGCCAAGGATCAGCCCGACGAGATCCTGGAACTGATGCCGCTGGTACCGCTGGTGCCCAAGCGACTGGTCAAGAAGGTCGCCGACATGATGATCGCCTCCGATGACATGCCGGTGGTGTGCTCCAACATGGGTGATCTCCCGCCGGTGCTGACCAGCGTGGACGGTACCGAAGCCGAGTACACGTCGTTCTACGGCGTCGACCAGGCCACGCCGCGCGGCGAACTGGAACAGGGCGACGGTCAGCTGGTCGTGGTGTCCGGGCGCATCAGTGGCAAGATCATCATCGGCATCGTCGCCTATCAGTCCGGGGCCGAGAACACGAAGACCCGTCTGCGGGAACTGACCGCGGAGACACTGGCCGAATTCGACCTGACCGGCGTGTTCGTTTAATACTGCATTTCGATTTGCACGGCTGAGAAAGGCTCACACCCGATGTCCGATACCTCCCTCATTGGCGTGCTCCGCGAACGCGCGAGCCTCCAGCCCGAGGACATTGCGTACACCTTCATGGACTACGACCACGAATGGGACGGGGTGGCCACCACCCTGACCTGGGCGCAGTTGAACCGGCGGGTACGCAGCCTGGCCGTCGAGATGCGCGCCATCGGCCAGCTCGGTGATCGCGCCGTCATCCTCGCGCCGCAGGGCCTGGAGTACGTCATCGGCTTCCTGGCCTCGCTGGAGGCCGGCATCATCGCGGTGCCGTTGTCGGTGCCCATGGTGGGCCAGCACGACGAGCGGGTGTCCGCGGTGATCAAGGACTCCGCCCCGTCGATCATCCTGACGACCTCCGCGGTCGCCGGCACCGTCGCCGAATACGCGAAGACCGACGACGGCGCGGCGGCTGCCGCTGTCATCGAGGTCGACACCCTGGATCTGGACGCTCGGCGCAAGTCGCTGTCCAGCCGCGAGGAGAAGCCGGAGACTGCGTACCTGCAGTACACCTCCGGGTCCACCCGCACCCCGGCCGGCGTCATGGTGACCAACCGGAATCTGACCTCGAACTTCGAGCAGATGATGTGCGCGTTCTTCCCGCATTTCGGCAAGGTCCCGCCCTCGGGCGCCCATGTGGTGTCCTGGCTGCCCTTCTATCACGACATGGGTCTGCTGCTCGGCATCGTCGCCCCGGTGCTGGGCGGCTGGAGCACCGTGTTCACCACACCGCTGTCGTTCCTGGCCCGGCCCGCGCGCTGGATCCAGCTGATGGGCAGCTTCCCGCGGGTGGTCACCGGTGGGCCGAACTTCGCGTTCGAACTGGCCGCCGGCCGGACCACCGACGAGGATCTCGAAGGTATCGATCTCGGCGATGTCATCGCGGTGTACAGCGGGGCCGAGCGGGTGCACGAGACGACCCTCAAGCGCTTCTCCCAGCGGTTCGCCAAGTTCAACTTCGACGAGGGGGTCATCCGGCCCTCCTACGGGCTGGCCGAGGCGACGCTGTTCGTCGGCACCGGCGTGCCCGGCCCGCCGAGCGTGGTGGCCTTCGACCCGGACAAGCTGTCCGCCGGGCTGGCCGAGCGCACCACCGACGGCAGCGGCACCAAGCTGGTCGGGTACGGCCGCCCGGAGGACCCGGTGGTGCGCATCGTCGACGCCGAGACCCGCCTGGAGGTGCCGGCCGGCGGTATCGGGGAGATCTGGTCCTACGGTGAGAACAACTGCCTGGGCTACTGGCAGAAGGACGAGCAGACCGAGCACACCTTCAACGGGCGCATCGAGAATCCGTCCGAGGGCACGCCGGAGGGTCCGTGGTTGCGGACCGGCGACCTCGGGTTCCTGTCCGACGGTGAGCTGTTCATCATCGGGCGGATCAAAGATCTGCTGATCGTGCGCGGCAGCAACCACTATCCCGACGACATCGAGGCCACCATCCAGGAGATCACCGGTGGCCGGGTCGCGGCGATCGCGGTCGAGGGGCACCGCAGCGAGCAGCTGGTGGCGATCATCGAGGTGAAGAAGCGCGGCGAGACCGAGGAGGCCATCGTGGAGAACCTCCTGACCATCAAGCGAGATGTGGCCTCCGCGGTGTCGCAGACGCACGGCATCAGCGCGGCCGACCTGGTGCTGGTGCCCCGCGGCGCCATCCCGATCACGACCAGTGGCAAGATCCGCAGGCAGTCCTGTGTGGAGAAGTACAACAAGCAGGAGTTCTCGCGGCTGGACGACAAGGTGCCCACCGCCTGACATGCGCGTCAGCTGATCGGTGCACACACGCAATTACGATGTGAGGGTGGACAACACCCTCGCCTATATCGATCAGGGGTCCTTCCTGGGCCTGCGGGCACTAGGGCGTGGGCCCATCGTGCAGGCCGTCTGGGTGTATGACCGCGGAGTCGACATGGACGGGTTGCGTCGGTTCCGTCGCAACCTGGCCAAGGGACTGTTCGGACGCCGGATCGAGCGCTCGGCACTGCCGTTCGGGCGGCATCGCTGGGTGGCCGACGGCGACCCGCAGTCCCTCGACCTGTCGGCGCAGGAACGCCCACGGTCGGATGTGTGGAACTGGGCCGACAAATGTCTGGGCACGCCCATCGATCCGGAGCACGGGCCCGGCTGGCGGCTGGCGGTACAACCGCTGACCGACGGAGCGGCGGCGGTCAGCCTGGTCGTCTCGCATTCGATCGCCGACGGTCACGGTCTGGTCATCGCGGTCACCGATGCCGTCAACGGTGTCGACCGGGACCTCGGTTATCCGCCACCGCGTTCCCGGACGCGGCGGGCGGCGCTGACCCAGGATGCCCGGCAGACGCTGGCCGCGGTGCCCGAGATGGCCGCCGCGGTGGCGGCGTCGGTGCGGGTGGCACGGGCCGAGCGCAGTGAGCTGGCGACCTCGTTCAAGGCCGCCGGCGACGTGCCCCCGGGCGATGACGTGCCGATGGTCGCCCCGTCGGTCGTCGTCTTCGTCGATGCCGAGCACTGGGACGAGTGCGCGCAACGCCTCGGCGGCACCAGCAATTCGCTGTTCTGCGGGATGGCCGCGCGGTTGGGTCAGCTACTGGGCCGGGTCGGGGCGGATGGCCGGGTGAACCTGTCCTGGCCGGTCAGTGAGCGTTCCGAGGGTGACACCCGCGCCAATGCGCTGGTGGCTGCCACGATGACGGCGGACCCCGATCAGGTTCTGACGGATCTGAGCGTCGTGCGATCGGACATGAAGAAGGCATTGTCGGAGTCCGCCGAAACCTCGGTGCGGATGACCGGCCCGCTGCCGCTGACGCCGCTGACCCCCCGCGTGGTGCTGCGCCGGCTGGAAGGCATGGTGCTGTCGGTGAACAGCCCCATCGGCTGTTCCAACATGGGTGATCTGGGCCCGGCGTTCAGCAGGCCCGACGGGACCGATGCCGACTACGTGATGATGCGGGGCGCGGAACCGCAGACCACCAGCCGGGTGCTGAACCGGATCGGCGGGCAGTTGGTGCTGGGCGGCTGCCGGTCGCGCGGCCGGGTGGCCGTGTCGGTCAGCTCCTGGTCGGTGGGCCGGCACAACTCCAAAGAGGCGTTACGCGAGGTGGTGCTGAAAGCGCTCGCCGATTTCGGGTTGTCCGGCACCGTCGAGGGCCCGGCGAACTAGACCGCCTCGGCCTTGACCTTCTGCTCGATCAGATCTGCGGCCATGGTGACGCTCTGCTCGGGAGTGGCCAGCCGGGCCGCGAAATCACGTGCCCGCGCGACGACGTCGGGGGCCAGCACGGTGCGCAACGCCTCGGTGAGCGATTTCTTCGTGATCCGGGTGAAACGCTGGGACGTACCGATTTTCAGCTTCTTGACCTGGCGGGCCCACACGGGCTGATCGGCGGAGACCCACAGCACCAGCGTTGGCACGCCGGCCCGGGCGCCGGCGGCGGTGGTGCCCGCGCCGCCGTGGTGGACCACCGCGCGGCAGGTCGGGAACACCGCGGCGTGATTGACCGCGCCGACGAGCTTGACGTGCTCGGCGAGCGGCATGGCGTCGAGTTCCCAGACCCCGGAACTGATCAGGGCGCGTTCACCGAGTTCGGCGCACACCTCGGTGATCATGGTGACCGCGTCGGCGGGGGACTCCACCGGCATGCTGCCGAAACCGAAATAGATGGGTGGCTTGCCCGCTGCGATCCACGACGTCACCTCGTCATCGGTCTCGGTCTGCAAGCCCAGCGTGATGGCGCCGGTGAAGGCCCGGCTGCCATTCCATTCCTGCGAGAGCCCCGGGTAGAACTGCTCGTCGTAGGCCTGGATCTCCAGCGTGCCGCTGTCGACGACGCGCTTGGCGGACCGGACGTCGGTCTTGGGCAGGCCCAGGATGCGGCGCTGCTCGTCCTCGGCCTTCTTCGAGACGCGCCACAGGCCCCACTCGATCACCGCGAAACCGGATTTCGCGACCCAGCGAGGGGCCGGCACCGGGATCAGCTGGCTGTTGGGCCGGTTCGGGAAATAGTGCAGGGCGGCCAGTGGGATGTCGTAGCGCTCGGCGACATTGGCGGCCACCTCCTGGTAGGTGGTGCCGGTGAGGATGATGTCGGCGTCGGCGGCCAGGTCGGTCAGCGCCGCGTTCATATCGGTCCAGCCCGCGGTGTAGTAGTCGATGGCCTTGCGGGCGACKGTCAGCGGATTGTGGAACTGCCAGTAGTTCTGGAAGGCATCGCTTTCGACCTGTTTCTGGGAGTCGACGCCGTAGGGCACCGCATCGGTGAAGCCGATGGAGGCGACGAAGCCGATCAGGTTCGGCGGGACGGCCATCCGCACCTGATGGCCGCGGTCGCGGAGCTCGCGGGCCACGGCGGTGCAGGGTTCGACATCGCCACGTGTGCCGTGGACTGCCACAACGATTTTCATCAGGTCGCAGTGTATGCGGTCCTGCAGCTGCCGGGACGACTCAGCGATCGACCTTGGAGAACCATCTGGTCTTGATGCGCCAGGAGTGCGCCGAGGACAGCGCGAAACCGGCGCCGCAGGCACACGCGAAGATCCATACGAACACGCCGCGCTCCCAGGCCAGGAACGCCGGGAAGATCGCGGACATGATGCGGATGATGCAGGCGATGATGCCGCTGCCGCAGGCGACGAGGTACACGTTGGCGATCCGCCGTGAGCGGGGGTCCTTACGGAGCACCAGCAGGGCACGGGCGCCGTAGCCCAGCAGGTAGATCAGCATGCCGCAGAGCATCACCCAGTACAGGCTCAGCCAGCTGTCGGTGGGGGAGGCGAAGAAGTCGCGGGCGTACACGTCGTGCGCGCTGCTCAATGAGAAGGCTGCCAGCAGCAGGGGAATGCAGAGTGTGGCCGGAAGTTCCACGTACTGCCGGAACGCGCGCTGCATCTGGTGGTCGTCCTGCAGGCGGCCGACCGCGTTGTAGACGATGGCCGAGGCCGCCACGATGTACATGTCGTGGCCGACGAAATCCTCGAGGTTCCACATCCCGGTCACCGAATGCAGGGCCTTGCCGAGCGTTTCCGATGCCAGCGGCGACATTAACAAGATCGCACCGCCTTGTAACGCAATGTTCAGGGTGGCCGCGACCTCCCAGCGACATGACCACGTCACACGGCGAATCCACAGACTCCACGCGATACACATAAGTGTGATCACGATCAGTACGGTTAGTTCCATCGCGCTTCGCCTTCGAGGCCTGTGAGCTGAATCCCTGCCAGCAAATACTACTGCTTAAAGCGGCGGTGCGTCGCTACGCGGCGTCAATTCGGACAGTCGGGGTCGTCTGGTCTGTTGCTGCGGTTCGGCCTGCACGCGGACCGCTTCTTGCACGGCCGTCACGGTGAACGGCGTCGATTCGATGTAGTTCCACACCTCTTGCCTGCTCATGAGCCCAAAGCGGATCTGCAGGTCGGGGTAGCTCAGGGCGAAGCGGTCGGCGACCCGGCGCAGCTCCTCCGCATCGGGATAGCTGCTCTCCTTGATCCGCCGGTAGTAGGTGCTGCTGGAGATGTCGAGCGCGTCATAGATGTCCTTGGCTTCGACTTCTCCGTCCAGGAGGTAGTCGAGCAGGGCTTTCAGCTGTCTGCCGTTCTCATCTGTACGTGGCACCCGCTCACAATAGCGTTATCCCGGCTTTGGGGGCTAGCAACCGATCAGCGGACATCAACGCCTTAATTGACAGGGGTGTCAGACTTTCGGGAGTGATGTCCCAATTCTGGGACACTCATTGTATTCTCAGCTACATGGTTGCTCCGCTATTCCAGGACCGGGTCTACGTCGACGACTTCGCGGCGTCGGGCTTCGAGCTCGTCATCGGGCATGCGCACGACATCGCCACCTCCCTGACGCTGGCCGACTACGACGTCGACGGTGTTCCCGCCGAGTCCGACCAGCAGCGGGTGTCCGTGCCGCTGCCGGCGGTACTCAGCGCCGAACTCGACGGCGCCGCCGCCCACCTGGGCGTCCTCAACGGCAAGCTGCTGCTGGCCGCGCTCGGCCGGGCCGTTGCGCGCACCATCGGCAGTGGTGTCGTCGCGGTCGACGTCGACACCCACATCATCGCTCTGGACTGCGTCATGCCGTCCGATCTCGATGCCACCCAGATGCTCGCGCACGTGTGCTCGGCCCTGGCCGGTTCCACCGTCCGGCGCCCCGGTCAGACGCTGGCCGAGCTGGCCTTCCGCTGCGCAGGCCCGGTCTCGTCCGAGGAGCCGCTGGAAGGGCACGCCCTGGAACTGCGGGCCTACCGCAGCAACGGCGTGGTGCAGCTGGACCTGTGGTTCGATGCGCGCCGGTTCGAGGCCTACACCATCGAGGAACTGGCCGAACAGTTCCCGCAGGCGCTGATCGAGATCACCTCCGAGGCGATCCCCGGATTCACCGACGCCGCCTGACCGTTAGACTGCAACGCACAGGCTTTGATCCGGCCATCACCGGGGAGCCTCCGGAAGAACGGCGTCTCGGCGCTCAGTAGAACCGGACGGCCGGGCTCGTCATCGCCCAATCGAGCGGCGCACCACGCTGATGTCGGCGCGGTACGCAAGCGGGGTGGTACCGCGGGCTCGCGCACCTGTCGCGACGTTCGTCCCCGTGCCTGAATCTCTGGGCACAGGAGACAACGCAGTGACCCCACCTCCCGAGTCGGCCGCCTACCGCAAGCCCGCCGCCGGAGCACCTGACTTCCCGGCGCTGGAATCCGAGGTCCTCGACTATTGGGGCGCCGACGACACCTTCCGCGCGAGCATCGCGCGCCGTGACGACGCACCCGAATACGTCTTCTATGACGGCCCACCGTTTGCGAACGGGCTGCCGCACTACGGGCATCTGCTCACCGGCTACGTCAAGGACATCGTTCCCCGTTACCGCACCATGCGCGGCTACAAGGTGGAACGCCGATTCGGCTGGGACACTCACGGTCTGCCCGCCGAACTCGAGGTGCAGCGCCAGCTCGGGATCACCGACAAGGCTCAGATCGAAGAGCTCGGCATCGAGAAGTTCAACGATGCCTGCCGTGCCTCGGTGATGAAGTACGCCGGCGAATGGCGTGCCTACGTGACTCGTCAGGCACGCTGGGTCGACTTCGAAAACGACTACAAGACACTGGATCTGGACTTCATGGAGTCCACCATCTGGGCCTTCAAGCAGCTCTGGGACAAGGGGCTGGCCTATGAGGGCAACCGGGTGCTGCCGTACTGCTGGAACGACGAGACGCCGCTGTCCAACCACGAGCTGCGGATGGACGATGACGTCTACCAGAGCCGCCAGGACCCCGCACTCACGGTGGGATTCAAGGCGACCGACGGTCCGGTGGCCGGCAGTTACCTGCTGATCTGGACCACGACACCGTGGACGCTGCCCTCCAACCAGGCCGTCGCGGTCAACCCCGCGGTCTCCTATGTCACCGTGGAAGGTCCGGACGGACACCGGTTCGTGCTGGCCGAGGCACGGCTGGGTGCCTACGCACGCGAACTCGGCGAGGAACCCGTCGTCGTCGCGTCCCATCTCGGTGAGCAGCTGCTGGGTACGCACTACCTCCCGCCGTTCCCGTATTTCCCGGATGCGGTCAACTCGTTCCAGGTGCTCGGGGCGGACTTCGTCAGCACCGAGGACGGCACCGGGATCGTGCACATGGCGCCGGCCTACGGCGAGGACGACAAGGCGACCGCCGATACCGCCGACATCGTCGCCGTCACGCCGGTGGACTCCAAGGGCCGGTTCGACGCGACGGTGCCCGATTACGCCGGTCAGCAGGTGTTCGACGCGAACACCCAGATCATCCGTGATCTCAAGAGCGGCACCGGACCGGCCGCCGTCAACGCCCCGGTGCTGCTGCGCCACGAGACCTATGAGCATTCCTATCCGCACTGCTGGCGCTGCCGTAACCCGCTGATCTACCGGGCGGTGTCGTCCTGGTTCGTGAAGGTCAGCCAATTCCGGGACCGCATGGTCGAACTGAACCAGCAGATCACCTGGTACCCCGAACATGTGAAAGACGGCCAGTTCGGCAAGTGGCTGTCGAACGCCCGTGACTGGTCTATCTCACGAAACCGGTACTGGGGCACCCCGATCCCGGTGTGGGTCTCCGATGACCCGGCCTACCCGCGTACCGATGTGTACGGCAGCCTGGACGAATTGGAGCGCGATTTCGGGGTCCGTCCCGACAACCTGCACCGGCCGTTCATCGATGAGCTGACGCGGCCGAATCCTGATGATCCGACCGGTAATTCGACCATGCGGCGCATCGAGGACGTGCTCGACGTGTGGTTCGACTCCGGGTCGATGCCCTACGCGCAGGTGCACTATCCGTTCGAGAACCAGAAGTGGTTCGACGGCGTGACCGGTGACGGCGGGGCAGAGGCACACTTCCCCGGCGATTTCATCGTCGAGTACATCGGCCAGACCCGCGGTTGGTTCTACACGATGCACGTGCTGGCCACCGCGCTGTTCGACAAGCCGGCGTTCAAAACCTGCGTGGCACACGGCATCGTGCTCGGCAACGATGGCCAGAAGATGAGCAAGTCGCTGCGCAACTACCCGGATGTGTCCGAGGTGTTCGACCGTGACGGGTCCGATGCGATGCGGTGGTTCCTGATGGCCTCGCCGATCCTGCGCGGCGGCAACCTGATCGTCACCGAACAGGGCATCCGCGAGGGTGTGCGGCAGGTGCAGCTCCCGTTCTGGAACGCCTACACCTTCCTGACCCTGTACGCGCCTCAGAAGGGCACCTGGCGTACCGATTCCCAGCACGTGCTGGACCGCTACATCCTGGCCAAGCTGGCCGCGTTGCGCGATGATCTGACCCTCTCGCTGGACACCTGCGACATCTCCGGAGCGTGCGATCAGCTGCGTCAGTTCACCGAGGCGTTGACGAACTGGTATGTGAGGCGGTCGCGTTCGCGTTTCTGGGAAGAGGACCGCGATGCCATCGACACTCTGCACACGGTGCTCGAGGTGACCGGCAGGCTGGCCGCGCCGCTGCTGCCGCTGGTCTCGGAGGTCATCTGGCGGGGTGTGACGGGGGAGCGTTCGGTGCACCTGACCGACTGGCCCGATGCTGCCGATCTGCCCGCCGATCCGGAACTGGTGGCCGCGATGGATCAGGTGCGCGAGGTCTGCTCGACGGGATCGTCGCTGCGTAAGGCAAAGAAGCTCCGGGTGCGCCTGCCGCTGCCGAAACTGACGGTGGCGGTGGACAACCCGGAGAGTTTGCGGCCCTTCGTCGATCTGATCGCCGACGAGCTGAACGTCAAGGCGGTCGAACTGTCCGACGATGTGGACAGCTACGGCCGGTTCGAACTGGCCGTGAATGCCCGGGTCGCGGGCCCGCGCATCGGAAAAGATGTGCAGGCCGCGATCAAGGCGGTCAAGGCCGGCGAGGGTGTGGTCAACGCCGACGGCACGCTGACCGCCGGGCCCGCGACGCTGCTGCCCGCCGAGTACACCTCCAAATTGGTGGCCGCCGACCCGGAATGGACGGCCGCGCTGGCCGACGGCGCCGGTCTGGTGGTGCTCGACGGGGAGGTGACAGCCGAGCTCGAGGCAGAGGGCTGGGCCAAGGACCGCATCCGGGAACTGCAGGAGCTGCGCAAGACCACCGGGCTGGAGGTGTCCGACCGGATCAGCGTGGTCATCGATGTTCCGGCGGAGAAGCTGGCGTGGGCGCAGACCCACGCCGGCCTGATCTCCGGCGAGGTGCTGGCCACGTCATTCGAGTTCGGCAGCGCGGCGGACGGTTCGGACATCGGTGACGGCGTGCGGGTGACGATCGCCAAGGCCTGATCTCAGCCCGCGGTCACCCGCGCGGACTGTCCGGCGATGGACACCTCGTCGCCCGGGTGCAGTTGGCGTCCGCGGCGCAGGTCGACATCGCCGTTGACGCTGACCTGCCCGTCGGCGATCACCGCCTTGGCGTCGGCGCCGGAATCGATCAGTCCGGCGAGCTTGAGGAACTGCCCGAGCCGGATCGATTCGTCGCGAATGGGCACGTCATCCATGTCGGTCAGAGTAGCCACCTAACATTTCCCGGGTGGAGCGCTGGGTGCTACATCTGGACATGGACGCGTTCTTCGCGTCCGTGGAACAGTTGACCCGCCCGACGCTGCGCGGCAGGCCGGTGCTGGTCGGCGGTCTCGGGGGCCGCGGCGTGGTGGCCGGGGCCAGTTATGAGGCCCGGGTCTTCGGTGCCCGCTCGGCGATGCCGATGCACCAGGCGAGGCGGATGGTGGGCGCCGCCGCGGTGGTGCTGCCACCGCGCGGGGTGGTCTACGGCGCGGCCAGTGGGCGGGTGTTTGAGACGATCCGCACCGTGGTCCCGGTGCTGGAACAGCTTTCCTTCGACGAGGCGTTCGGCGAACCCGCCGAGATCGCGGGTTCGACCACCGCTGAGGTGGTGGATTTCTGTGAAGCGCTGCGCGCAAAGGTTTTTGCCGAGACGGGACTGGTGTCCTCGGTCGGGGCCGGATCCGGTAAGCAGGTCGCCAAGATCGCCTCCGGGTTGGCCAAACCGGACGGTGTCCGGGTGATCGGCCGCGAAGAGGAGCGCGAGGTGCTGGCCGGATTACCGGTACGCGCGCTGTGGGGGATCGGGCCGGTCGCCGAGGATAAGCTGCGCCGACTTGGCATCGAGACCATCGGGGCGCTCGCGGAACTGACCGACAACGAGGTCGCCGATGTGCTCGGCGCAACCATCGGGCCCGCGCTGCACCGGTTGGCGCGCGGTATCGATGACCGACCGGTCGCCGAACGGGCCGACGCCAAACAGATCAGCGCCGAGTCCACGTTCGCCGAAGACCTGCGCACCCTGGACCAGTTGCGCGACGCCGCCGGGTCGATCGGGGAGCACGCGCACCGACGGTTGCTCAAGGACGGGCGGGGCGCCCGGACGGTGACGGTGAAGCTGAAGCGATCGGACATGAGCACCCTGACGCGTTCGGCGACCTTGCCCTACGCCTCCACCGATGTGGCCCTGCTCATCTCCACCGCACGGCGGTTGCTGCTCGATCCCATCGAGATCGGCCCGATTCGTCTTGTCGGGGTGGGCTTTTCGGGCCTGTCCGATGTGCAGCAGGAATCGCTGTTCCCGGATCTGGATCAGGGTGCCGAGGATGGTCCGATCGCCGGGTCCGAGGGTCCGGCCCCCGCGCCGGTGGCGGCCGGTCCCACTCCGTGGCGCATCGGCGACGACGTGATGCATCCCGAGCACGGACACGGCTGGGTGCAGGGCGCCGGGCACGGTGTGATGACGATCCGCTTCGAGACCCGGGCGTCCGGGCCCGGCATCGCGCGCACCTTCCGCGCCGACCTTCCCGAGATCAGCCGCGCCAATCCGATCGACAGTCTGGACTGGCGGGAGTACCTGGACGCGCTCTACCGAAACGACGAGTAGCCGGCCACCCGTCAGCCCCACTCGGCGACGACGTCGGCGACCGGGGAGCCCGCGGCCAGCGCGGCCATCAGCAGCACCCGGGCCTGCGCGGGGCGCAGCGTCGGCACCACCACCGCACCGGCGTCCACGAGTGCGCGGCCCGGACCGTAGGCCGGGCGCACCCGCCCGCCGGGCACCCGGGTGGATACCGCGACGGTGACCCCGGCCGCGCAGGCGCGCCGGACGCCGTCGATGACGGCGTCCCCGGCGTTGCCCGATCCGAGGGCTTCGAGCACGAGACCGCGCGCGCCGGCAGCCACACAGGCGTCGAGTGCGACGGCATCGGCCCCGGGGTAGGCGGCGACGATGTCGACCCGCGGCGCTCCCGCGGCGCTGAGCGCACCGAGGTTCGGCCGGCGCGGAGCCGTGTCGAATCGGACCTCCCCGTGCTGCACCGACCCCACCGCGGATCCGGCGAATCCTCGCAGGTCATCGGTGGCAACTTTATGCAGGCCCAGCGGCTCCCAGATGATGCCGGCGAAGCTCAGCAGCACACCGGCGTCACGGGCCTCGGTGCTGCCGGCCACCGCGAGCGCGTCGCGCAGATTGCCCGGGCCGTCCGCATCGGGGGCGTCTGCGCTGCGCTGCGCTCCGGTGAGCACCACCGGCACCGTGCCGGCATAGGTGAGCTGCAGCCACAGCGCGGTTTCCTCCATGGTGTCGGTGCCGTGGGTGACCACGATGCCGGTTGCGCCGCCGGCGGCGGCGGAGGCGATGGCGACGCCCATCCGGTCCCATTCGGCCGGGCCGAGCGCGGAGCTGTCCACGGCCATCAGCTCGATCACGGAGACATCCAGACCGCTGGTGAGATCGGCCCCGCTGCGGGTGGGCCGGGCCACGCCATCGGCTCCGGAACTGGTGGCGATGGTGCCGCCGGTGCTGATCACGACGAGGCGATGCATGCCCGCAATTGTTCACCCACCCGGGCGGCTGCGCGGAGACCGCTCGAATGTTTGGGATGATGGGCGGGTGACTGAGGAATCAACAGGCTCGGCCGAGCCGGTGGCCGCGGACCAAGAAGCGCAACCGCAGCCCCGTAAGCGCCTGCTCCTGCTGCTGTCGATCGCCGGTGTGGTGCTGGCGCTCGACATCGTCACCAAGGTGCTGGCGGTGCGCCTGCTGGTGCCCGGTCAGCCGGTGTCGATCATCGGCGACACCGTGACCTGGACATTGGTGCGCAACTCCGGCGCGGCCTTCTCGATGGCCACCGGCTACACCTGGGTGCTGACCCTGATCGCCACCGGCGTGGTGTTCGGCATCATCTGGATGGGACGCCGGCTGGTGTCGCCGTGGTGGGCGCTGGGGTTGGGCATGATTCTGGGTGGCGCCCTCGGAAATCTGGTCGACCGGTTCTTCCGGTCACCCGGACCGTTGCGCGGCCACGTGGTGGACTTTTTGTCGGTCGGCTGGTGGCCGGTGTTCAACGTCGCCGACCCGGCCGTCGTCGGCGGCGCCATCCTGCTGGTGGTGCTCTCGTTGTTCGGTTTCGACTTCGACACCGCCGGCCGGCGCAGGCCCGAGGCCGAGCCCGCGACGCCACCGCCGGCGAAGCCGGGCGCCGATGAGCAACCGGACGCGTCCACCTGATGACCACCCGTTCGATGCCCGTGCCCGAGGGCCTGGCCGGAATGCGGGTCGACGCCGGACTGGCCCGTCTGCTCGGGTTGTCCCGCACCGTCGCCGCGGCGATCGCCGAAGAGGGCGGTGTCGAGCTCGACGGCGCGACCGCAGGCAAATCCGACAAACTCGTCTCCGGCGCCTGGCTGGAGGTTCGGCTCCCGGAACCGGCTGCGCCCGTGGAGAATACGCCCGTCGAGGTCGAGGGCATGAACATCCTGTACTCCGATGACGACATCGTCGCCGTCGACAAACCGGCGGGCGTCGCCGCCCACGCGTCGGTCGGCTGGACCGGGCCGACGGTGCTCGGTGGGCTGGCCGCAGCGGGTTTCCGGATCACCACGTCCGGCGTGGCCGAGCGCAAGGGCATCGTGTCGCGCCTGGACGTGGGGACCTCCGGGGTGATGGTGGTGGCCATCTCGGAACGGGCCTACACCGTGCTCAAGCGGGCGTTCAAGGAGCGCACCGTGGAGAAGCGCTACCACGCACTGGTGCAAGGGCATCCCGATCCGTCCAGCGGCACCATCGACGCGCCCATCGGTCGTCATCGCGGCCAGGACTGGAAGTTCGCGGTGACCGAGAACGGCCGCGACAGCATCACCCACTACGACACCATCGAGGCGCACGTCGCGGCCAGCCTGCTCGACATTCACCTGGAAACCGGCCGCACCCACCAGATCCGGGTGCATTTCTCGGCACTGCACCATCCCTGCTGCGGCGATCTCACCTACGGCGCGGACCCGACGCTGGCCAAGAAACTCGGACTGGAGCGGCAATGGCTGCACGCCCGGTCGCTGGCCTTCGCGCATCCCGCGGACGGCCGGCGGATCGAGATCACGAGTCCCTATCCGGCTGACCTTCAGCACGCCCTGGATCAATTACGCCGCGACCAGTGAAACGGTCCGGACTGCTCTTCGGCATCGGCGCGTACGGCTCATGGGGGCTGTTCCCGGCCTTTTTCCCGCTGCTCAAACCGGCGGGCTCGGTGGAGATCCTGGCGCACCGGATCGTTTGGGGCTTCCTCTTTCTCTTCGTGGTCGTCGCCGCGGTGCACCGGCTGCGGGATGTGCGGGCCATCGGTGGCCGCACCTGGCTGTTGCTGGCGCTGGCCTCCGCCCTGATATCGGTCAACTGGCTGATCTACGTCTATGCGGTCAACAACGGCCATGTGGTCGACGCGGCCCTCGGGTACTTCATCAACCCGCTCGTCACGGTCCTGCTCGGGATGGTGGTGTTCCGTGAGCGCCTCAACCGCGCGCAGGGCGCGGCCCTGGTCATCGCGGTCGCCGCGGTGGTGGTGTTGACGGTGCAGGTCGGCGCGCCGCCCTACATCGGACTCGGGCTGGCGTTGTCCTTCGGTCTGTACGGCGCGGTCAAGAAGGTGGTGCCGGTCGATCCCCGGGTGAGCGTCGGAATCGAGACCGCACTGGCCGCCCCGTTCGCGCTGGGCTATCTGATCGTGTTGCAGGCCGGTGGGCACGCGGAGTTCGTCGGGCACGGCACCGGACATGTGGTGCTGCTGGTGCTGGCCGGCGTGCTGACAGCGGTGCCGCTGCTGCTGTTTGCCGCCGCCGCACAACGGTTGCCAATGGTGACGATGGGGCTGCTGTTCTATATGACACCGATCATGCAGTTGTCCTGGGGTGTTCTGGTCGGACACGAGCCGATGCCGGCCGCCAGATGGCTGGGATTTGCGCTGATCTGGGTCGCTTTGGCGGTCTTCACCGTCGATGCCATCCTGCGCTCCCGGTCGGCCCGCGCCACTGCCGCGCGTAAGCCGGTCGGCGAACCCCTGCCATGAGCGCGCCGACACCCGGATGCGCTGGTCACTTGTAGCTGACGGAGTTAACAGCAACACCATGTAGCCTTGTCGCCAATGTCCAGACGTTCGAAGGTGACCGCGCGCGGCCTTCTCGCCTCAAACGGTCGCATGATCGTTCGTCATCCCGTGCTCATCATTGCCGCTTGGCTGGTCATCGCCGGTTCCCTGTTCGCGGCGCTCCCGCCGCTGATCACGGTGGCGCAGCGCAACCCTCCGGACTTCATGCCGAGGGACGCGGCGGTCCTTCAGACCAGCCAGCAAATGAAAGACGCCTTCAACGAGGCCGATGCGACCAACCTCATAGCGGTCATTCTCGTCAACGACAACGGGTTGACCGACCAGGACGAGGACACCTACCGCAAAATCGTCGAGAACCTGCGTGCGCGGACCGACATCGTGGTCTCGATGCAGGATTTCATCAGCATCAAAGAAATCCGCCCGGCGATGTCGAGCAAAGACGGCAAGGCCTGGAACCTGCCCGTCAGCCTTAACGGCACCATGGGTACCGGAGTCGGCCAGGCGGCCTACCGCGACGCCGTCAAGATCATCAACGACACCACGGCCGGCACCACGCTGAAGCCGAGCATCGTCGGTGCGGCGGCGACGATGGAAGACGTCACCGAGATCGCCCTGCGCGACCAGCACCTGATCGAGATCTCCACCGTGGTGACGGTCCTGCTGATCTTGATCATCGTCTACCGCAATCTCGTCGCCATGGTGATCCCGCTGCTGAGCATCGGGATCTCGCTGGCGGTCGCCCAGCAGGTGGTGGCCGGCCTCGGTCTGCTCGGACTCGGCCTGGCACCGCAGACGATCGTGCTGATCACCGGCATGATGCTCGGCGCAGGGGTGGACTATGCCGTTTTCTTCTTCAGCCGATATCAGGAGTACATCCGAAAAGGCGTGCACACCGACGAGGCGATCGTCGGTGCCATGGTCACCATCGGCGAGGTGATCGCGGGATCCGCGGGCACGGTGGCGATCACCTTCTCGGCATTGTCCTTCGCCACGCTGAGCGTGTTCTCCAGTGTCGGACCGGCGCTCGCGGCGACGATCTTCATCGGGTTCCTGGGATCCATCACGCTGCTGCCGGCGTTCATCACCCTGGCCGGCCGCCGGGGCTGGGTGAATCCGCGCAAGGACATCACCGGTCCCATGTGGCGCCGGATGGCCGTCAGCATCGTCCGCAAGCCCAAACTCAACCTGTTCGGCAGCCTGGTGGTGCTCGTTGCGCTGGCGGCCTGCGCGCTGCTGGTCGACTTCAACTACGACGACCGCAAGAACCTGCCCACCGAATCGGACAGCAACAACTCCTACCAGACCATGAACGCTCATTTCCCGGCCAGCGCGTCGATTCAGCAGTTCATCGTCGTGCATTCCGAAACCCAGGATCTTCGGTCACCGCGGGCGCTGGCGGACATGGAACAGATGGCCAACCGGATCAGCCAGCTGCCCGACATTGCGGCCGTCCGCGGGATCACCCGGCCCAACGGCGAGATGCTCACCGAGGCGCGCGCCACCCATCAGGCCGGCGAGGTGGGCGACAAGCTCGGCGAGGCAACCAATCTCATCGACGAGAACGATTCCCGGCTGACCCAGCTGTCGGAGGGCGCGCACACGCTGGCCGGCGCGCTCGACAAGATCCGCGATCAGGTGATGGCCGCCGCGCCCTCGGTGCGCACCATCCTCACCTCTCTGGTCGAGATCGAGGAGGAGTACGGCGGCGCAGCCACTCTGAACGACATCGACGTCGGCGCCCGGCTCATCACGGTGATGCGCAACCTGGGCCGATCCATGGGTGTCGGACTGGAACAAGTGGTGCTCAACTACACCTGGATGGCACCGATGGTGGCGGTGCTGGACAACAGCCCGATGTGCACGCTGGACCCGGCGTGCAACGCCGTGCGCGTCGATATGAAGCGCATCGTCACCGCCTATGACGACGGCACCATCCAGCAGCTCTACGAGCTGTCGAAGCAGATGGAGACCACCCAGGAGGGTGACGGCCTGCAGCGCTCGGTCGGCGGAGTCACCGACAACCTGGAGAAGGCGCTGGGTGCCGCCGATCAGCTCGGGCTGAACCGGCCAGAAGACGTCGAAGCCCAGATGGACGAGCTGCTGACCGGCGTCAACACACTTGCCGATTCCAGCGCGGCACTTGCCCAGGGCGTCCAGCTGCTGGTCGATCAGACCCGGCAGATGGGCGGCGGACTGAGCCAGGCCTCCGACTTTTTGCTGGCGATGAAACGCGACGCCGCGGACCCGTCGATGTCCGGGTTCTACATCCCGCCGCAGATCCTGACCCGGCCCGAGTTCGAGAAGGCCGCCGGGCTCTTCATCTCCCCGGACGGCCACACCGCGCGCTACATGGTGCAGACCGCGCACGACCCGTTCGGCGCCAATGCGATGGACCAGGTCGACGACATCATCGAGGCGGCCCGCAGCTCGATGCCCAACACCGCGCTGGCCGATGCGGATATCGCCATGGTGGGCACCAGCGTCTATCAGAGCGAGATCCGCGACTACTACAACGGCGACATCCGCTACATCGTGCTCGTCACGCTGATCGTGGTGTTCCTGATCCTGGCGCTGCTGCTGCGCGCGATCGTGGCACCCATCTATCTGGTGCTCTCGGTGGTGCTGTCCTATATGTCCGCGCTGGGCATCGCCGTGGTGTTCTTCCAGATCATCCTGAAACAGCCCATCTTCTGGAACACGCCGGGCTTCACGTTCCTCGTGCTGGTGGCCGTCGGCGCCGACTACAACCTGCTGCTGATCTCCCGAATACGGGAGGAAGCCCACCGTGGGACGAAGGTGGCGGTGATCCGCACCATCGGCGCCACCGGCGGCGTCATCACGTCCGCCGGCCTGATCTTCGCCGCGTCGATGCTTGCCATGACGGTGAGCCACATCGCCGCGATCGTGCAGCTCGGCTTCATCATCGGCATCGGTCTGCTGCTGGACACCTTCGTGGTGCGCACCATCACGGTGCCGGCGCTGGCGGTGCTGCTGGGGGAGAAGAACTGGTGGCCCTCAACGGTTCCCAGCGATCTGAAGCGGCGCATACCCTTCGTCAAGAAGGAATCGCCCACGTACAAGGCCAAGCCGATGACGTTCCCCGTCGACGACGACCCCTATGACGACGACACCGACGTCGGTTACGGCGTCGCGGTGGCCAAGGCGTCGATGGTCACTGCGGCCTGGCGGACTCACTGACCACGTTGAAGGCCTCGTGGACCCGAGTCAGGTGCTCATCGTTGTCCCGGTGCACGAAGATGAAGTTGTTCACGTAGTCAGGGGAGCGGTTGCCTCCCAACGACTTTGCGGCTTCTGATCGCTGGAGTGCCGCGGTGTCGAACTCTCCCACATCCCGCAGCTTGCCGCGGTGTAGAAAGTAGCCGCGGTAGTTGATCGAGTCGAAGAACGAGAATGTCCTCTCGACTCCTCCTGCGTTGTGTCTTTCCTCGCACTCGACGATGCAYGTCGGTTTGACCGTCCGTAGTGTCTCGGTCCCGCCGCACAGAACCGCCGACTCGTGACCTTCAACATCGATCTTCAGGACGCCGACCTCACGGAGTCCCAGTTGGTCGATGGTGGTTGTCGGTACGGTGACCGTTCGTAGTCTGAAGCCCGGGTTGGCGTCCTTCTGCAGTGAACTGCGCGTGAACACGTCGCGACCATGGCGGGTCGGGATGTGCAATGTTGTCTCGCCGACCTCGTCCGAGAGTGCGACCGGAAGGACTTCATTGTCTGCCTTGATGATCCGCCGGAGACCGACAACCATGTCTGGATGCGCCTCCACGGCGAACACCTTCCGGAAGCGACTGAGCGCGTAGAAGGAGTAGACGCCTCTGTTTGCACCGACGTCGAGGAAATCGCGGCTCGGGTCGGTCAGGATCGCGAGGAGTCGGAGCTCAGGTTCCCCGTGGTGAAGTTCCCTGTGGACCAGTTGACGAGCGTGCAGGCGATGCACTGGAAGTGCGTCGGCGGCCTTGCGGAAGCCTTTCAGAAGGTTCATCGGTTCTCCTCGCCGTTACCTGCGATCGCGAAACACCGCTGCGCTCGTGGCCGCGGCATCCCGCCAGGAGCCATAGTCGGACGCCCACTGACGTAGTGCCTCGCGGTCGACACTGCGCGCCTTTTCTCGTGCCTCGATCAGCCCCGCGGCCAATCCGTCGACGCCGAGTTCGACCGGGTAAAGGCGCTGATCCCCGGCGAGATCGGCGAGGTGATTGATCCCGGGACCGACGACAGGGCAACCCATGCTGAGCGCCAGCAATGCGCTACCGGAGGTGAAGAAGGCGCGGTGCGCGATGACGGCAGCGTCGGCCGCGGCAAAGTAGATCGGAACATCTGCACCGGGAATACGCTTCGCATGCAGAACAATTCGAGGGTCGCGGCGAGCGAGAGCGAGCTCTGCCGAGACGTCGCCCTCGGGATGGCCGGCGAGCACGAGTCGGTCTTGCTCGCCGGCGACCTTCTGGAACGCATGAATGATGTCGTCGATGCCCTTGTAGGGCCGGATGAGTCCGAATGCCAAAGCGACGAAGCCCTCGCTGGGAAGTCTGAGTTTCGCGCGTGCATCGGCCTGTGTGGGTGGCGTCGGGTGCGAGTCGATGTAGTGCGGATGGTGAACCACCGTGCACGGGCCGGTGTATCCGAGTTCTCTCGCGAGTATCGCTTGGGCGCCCGGAAAATGTATGAACACGTGGTCGGCGAGTGCGAGTAGGTCGCGGCGAGCCTTCCGGCCGAGGTCCGGGTGCGGGTCGTCATGTGGCAAAAGGTTGTGCGCCGTCCATGCAATGCGCACGCCGCGTCGTTTCAGCCTTCGGACTTGTTGGTGGAACAGCGCAGCTCGGGCCTGATACACCCAGCGTATGTGGTGGGTATGCGCTTCGGTCGACCAGTGCGCGTGCAACCAATCGCCGGGCTTCAGGTGAGCGGAACCGCTGCTCAATACGTGCGGCGAGGTGACCGCGATGCCCTCGTCCTTGAGTGCGCCGACCAAGCTGGGCATGTACGGGTTATCGAACCAATGCGGCCAGACCAGCACCTCTACGGGGGCTGGGACTGGTTTGACAGGCTTCTCCGCGGTGGGTTTGACCGCTCGAGACAGCAAACGGGCCATGGACCGGAACCTTACCGCTCTTTATTGGCAGCGCCTGCCAGAAAAGCGAACTCGTGGTCATCCGATTCGCCCACCGGTCGTGCTCAAATTAGCTGTTGCCGTAGAGATTTCAACCAGGATACGGAGAGGCGGCGTTCGAGGAGTCCGTGGTTGGCGGTCGCGGCAATGCGCCAGGTGGCAAACTGGCAAATTGCAGTCGATTCGCCAGTACGTGCTCCTTCGGTGTGATGTGGGGGCGGCCTGTCCACCTGTTCGGGACTGCACCCGAGCATTTCGTGGCTCGAAATATGTTCGCTGACATTGTATTCCGTGCGTTTCACTCAGCTTGAGCGCTGTCGAAGGCCATAGTATCCAGCTTCGCTCGTCGGCGGCGTTTCTGATCGCAAGAAGCGTGCCGATGTTTGTTGTGGCCACTTCAGCATGTGGTGTACCGCGTCACTTAACGCGATCGACGGGAGGGGCACTGAAGGCCGATATGCGCTGTCGCGGACCGGCGCGCGACCGCGGAGGTTGATTGCTGAGATCGCGCGTGCCCGTCGCCAGGTACTTGCAGAATCAATGTCGTGAGCGGCACGGCAGACGGATTCGGTGCTGGATATTCGGTGCTGGTGAGGTTCCCGGGGTGGCTGTGACCTGACGTTGCGAGAGCGCCACGATGTGGTGTACTTAGCGGCGATGGCTCAGTGTCTTCAGTGGCCCGCCACCCGTCGCGCTGGAGTCAGCGCGCGGCGGACACCTCCAGTGAGGGAGAATTTCGTGGCGGGCAGACTCGATCGGCCGGGAACAATTCTGTTTTTTGAGTCTCATCCCGCGTGGTCCCAACGTACTGCTAGAGCTTGGAGAGCAGCCAGATGAAATTGAGTGTGATCGGAACGGGCTATCTGGGCGCCGTTCATGCCGCCTGCATGGCACAGATCGGCCACGAGGTCGTTGCGTACGACACCGATGCCTCCAAGATCGCCACGCTGTCCACAGGTACGTCGCCCTTCTTCGAACCGGGGTTCGACGAACTCCTCGGCGAGGTTCTCGCGACCGGCCGGCTGAAGTTCACTCAGTCCGTCGAAGAAGCGGTCTCCGGTGCTTCGGTGCACTTCGTCTGTGTCGGCACCCCGCAGCTGGCGGGCTCGGATGCGGCCAATATCGAGTACGTGGACAGCGCGTTTCGGTCCGTCGCCACACATGCCGATGGCGACGGGTTGATCGTCGGCAAGTCCACCGTGCCGGTGGGTACCGCGCAGCGCCTCGCCGCCGAGGTGGCGAACACGCCCTCGGCACATCGGCTTGAGGTCGCCTGGAACCCGGAGTTCCTCCGGGAGGGCAAGGCGATCGAGGACACCCTGCGGCCGGACCGCCT
The DNA here is from genome assembly GCF_056400845.1 of Mycobacterium sp. P4_H6. NCBI lineage: Bacteria > Bacillati > Actinomycetota > Actinomycetes > Mycobacteriales > Mycobacteriaceae > Mycobacterium > Mycobacterium sp. P4_H6. Next base: position 29,534 of record NZ_JBFUKN010000001.1, read on the forward strand.
GGTTTTCGGGGTCACCTCCGAATACGCGGAGAAGACCCTGCAGGAGGTGTACGGATCCATCATCGAGGCCGGCACCCCGCACCTGACCGCGGACCTTCCGACCTCGGAACTGGTCAAGGTCGCCGCCAATGCCTTCTTGGCCACCAAGATCTCGTTCATCAACGCGATGGCCGAGGTGTGCGAGATCGTCGACGCCGACGTGGTGACGCTCAGCCGCGCGCTGGGATACGACGACCGCATCGGCAAGCGATTCCTCAATGCGGGCTTGGGCTTCGGCGGCGGCTGCCTGCCGAAGGACATTCGCGCGTTCAGTGCGCGCGCCGGTGAGCTGGGTGCTTCTGACGCGCTGCGATTCCTGCACGAGGTCGACAAGATCAACCTGCGTCGGCGTGAGAAGGCCGTCGCGGTGGCGCGTGCCGTCGTCGGGGGAGACTTCCTCGGTAAGAGCATCGCCGTGCTGGGCGCTGCTTTCAAGCCGAACAGTGATGACGTCCGCGATTCACCTGCCCTGAACGTCGCTGCGGCAATGCATCTGAAGGGCGCCGACGTTCGCGTTCACGATCCGAAGGCGATCGCGAACGCCAAGGCACGGTTCCCGACGCTCGGCTACTTCGACAGCGCCGAAGAGGCCTGCCGCAATGCCGATCTGATCGTGCTCGCGACCGAATGGGACGAGTACTGCAATATCGATCCCACCTCGTTCCGGGCGGTCGTCCGGGAGCCACGACTGCTCGACACCCGCAATGCGATCGACCGTGACTACTGGTCCGGCGCGGGATGGCAGGTGTACAGCCTCGGTCGCGGCGGATTGAACGGCTGATTTGTGACGGGTCAGACCATCGAGGTGATCATCCCGGTCCGGGACATGGCCGACCATTTGCCGAAGCTACTGCAGTCCTTGCTGGATCAGCTGTCCGCCGGTGACCGGGTCACCGTCGTGAACGACGCGTCCACCGACGAGACCGAAGCTGTGGCGCGTTCGCTGGGCGCCAACGTGGTCACGGTCACCACCAGCCGGGGGCCGTACTACGCCCGCCAGCTCGCCGCCAGCAAGTCGAACGCCGATATCCTGCTGTTCATCGACGGTCGCTGCCGGCCACTGCCCGGCTTGCTCGACGCACATCGCGCACTGCAGGGTCAACCCGGAGTTGCCTTGTCCTGCACGAATGTTCGCACCGTCACCGGGCCCACGCTGGCGGCCAAGATGGCGGCCAAGATGCAGCCGTTCATGCTGCCGCGTGGTGGCGGGGCCATGAAGGCGACCATCGGGATGGTCCCGCCCAAACCCGATTACTATCCGACCGCGAATCTCGGCATCGACCGCACCGCGTTCGCGAAGGTCGGCGGATTCCGGGCCATGCGCGGCGGCGGTGATCTCGATATCTGCTGGCGCATCCAGGAGCAGACCGGCGGCACGATCGCCACCGACACCCGGGTGCTGATGGAATGGGAGCCCCGGGCCGCAATGCGGGACATGGGCAGTCAGTGGAAGCGTTACGGACACAGCAACGCCTACCTGCGTTGGGCCCATCGCCACGAGAGCGACGCCGACGGTGCACACCCACCGGCGAAGCATTCGCCGGTGGAGGCCTGGACCACGCTGCGTGCCGAAATGCGGCGTCCGGTGGGCGAACTGGCGGCCAATGCGGTCGTCGGTCTGGCCTTCCAATACGGGTTCATCTCGGCGTGGCTGAAGCGTTCGGAGTTCGAGATGCCGGCCCGGTTCGAGGTTGGCCCTGGGCTGGACGTCGGCTGACGGAGCTCGCGTTCGGACCGAGCATGGCCTGCTGCTGTGACGGCAAGCGGTCAGTGCACCACGCGGCGCAAATTTTGCGCATGAGATAGTTTGCCACGCAAATATCCGCTCGCGTTGCGTCGCTCGCGTAGCGCAGGTATCTTCACTTTGTGGCGTCTTCTGCCAGTTATTCGCCAGCTGCGGACAGTGGGGGCATTGGCGCAGCTACCTATGGTAGTTGGTGTCTGGCGTGAATATGCGGTGAAGGCTGCCTGACGCACTGGGGGGTGTGGGTGGAACCGACTCAAAAACGGACCGTGCGACTGGTGTTCGGCATGACTGTCCTGTCGATTGCCTTGCTGCAGTATATTTTTCTCGCAGTCGCCCGCGCGGAACCCTATCCCGCACTGATCCTGCCCGGCTTTCCGGCAGCATGTCCGGGCTGCTTGCTGGAAACGGGGCAACCCGCGTCAAAAGATCCGGAACTGCAACTGCGACTGGCCGATGGGCGCATCAAACAGATCCCGATGGGGAGCATTCTGCCTCCGGGTCCGTCTGTGCGGCTCATGGCATTCTCGGCTGCGTTCAAGGACGACACCCTCAGATCGGATCCCGAGGTCGTCGCATGGCTGGAATCGAGAGTCGCTGAGCAGTTCCCTGATGACGCAGTCGTCGGTCTCGACATCGTCTGGCGATCTGCCACCTACCGGGCCGCCAGCGCGTCGTCGATCGACTACCTGCCCATGTACACAATTCACATAGATTTCGACGCGCCCAGATGAATATCGGCGAAAAGTTTGACCATTGGGTGGAACGTGGACCGTTCACGTCTGCGGATCTGGGAATTTATCGGATCATCTATGCGGTCGCAGCGTTGTTCACCGTGCCCGATATTTCTTGGGTCAGTGAGTATCCCGACTTCATGTTCCAGGCGCCGCCAGGCCCGCTCTGGGTGCTGTCAGGCTTTCCGTCGCTCACCGTACTGATCGCACTGGAAATCCTTCGATCGCTCACCTTGGTCATGCTCGCGCTGGGCATCTGGACCAGGTATGTGTCCATCGCCGCCTGGGTGATGCTCTCCCTCACATATGGTCTGACGTTCACGCTCGGCAAGGTCGACCACACGATCTTGATGGTGATCGTGCCGTTGGTATTGGCGTTCGCCAATTGGGGTGATCGCTTCTCGATCGACGCGCTGCGACGCAAGCACGAACCTTCGCCGCAGCGGCAATGGCCCCTGCGACTGTTGGCTCTTCTGATCGGCTGGGCATTCTTCGCCGCGGCAGTGACCAAACTTCTGACCGGATGGCTGTCGCCGTCCAGTCAAGCGGCCCGCGGTTACTTCGTGCTCGGATTTCTGACCGAGGATCGAACGCACCTCCTGGCGACGTGGGTCGCGGCGCACGACGTGACCGCTGCATGGGAACTCATCGACTGGATGACCGTGCTTTTCGAGTTCTCCATATTGCTTGCCCTGCCGTGGTGGCGAGCCTTTCGGACAACGCTGGCCGTGGCAACGACCTTTCATCTGGGTGTGTTGCTCTCCATGAACATCGACTTCAGCAATGCTGTGGTGGCCTATGGGGCGTTCGTGTCATGGGGGGCCGCGGCTCGTTGGCTGGGTGATTCCGCGGGCGGTAAAGCTGCCAGGCAGTTCGTGGTGACGCACCGCGCCCTGTTCACGGGCTGGGGCATCGTCGCTGTGTCGTGGATCGTGGCATTGGTCCTTGGCGGCGCAGCGTGGTTCCTGATGGTGAACCCGGCGGGCCGGATCGCGACGGGCCTCATCGCCGGCAACGCGATCATTGTGATCGGCGCGATCGTCGGTGTGTCATACCTGGTGTCGCAGGCGCGGACCGTGCTGCGTCGGGGGCGTCCGGTGGGCGCCGATGTTCACCCGTCGAGCTTGCCGCCTTCGACCGCCGCCCGGTAGCCGCGCACGGTGGCGGGCACGAACAGTGCCCCGAGCACCACCGCCCACACCGCGGTCAGTAGGAGCGGTTGCCACACATCGCCGCCCGAGGACAGCGCCCGCATGGCGGCCGCCGGAGGCGCGATCGGCTGGTACTCGGCCAAGGGGCGCAGCACCGCCGGGAGCCTGTCGAGAGGGATGAGCGTCGCGAAAGCCAGACCCATGCAGCCACTCTGCGTCCAGGTCAAGATGATCCGGCCCTGCGGCCGCAGCGCGAGCGTGATGACGATGGTCGCGAACACAACGACGATGACGACCGGGATCAGCAGATAGACCACCATCCCGAGCCAGCCGCTCTCGAACCGGAATCCCATCGCGAATGCAGTAACCACCACCAGCGCCGTTCCGGCGATGGTGCGTACGGCCTCGGCCAGCAGGGCGCCGGTCAACGGTGCGGTCCGGTGGACCGGCATGAGCCACAGCCGGGTGAGCAGACCGCTGTCTCGGTCGTAGGGCACGGCCAGGCCGGCGCCGACCGCGGCAGACATCGCTCCGGCCAAGGCGCAGACCGGAATCAGCAGATCGATACCACTGTTCCCGGTGATCCGGGTCATCGATTTGCCGACGAGCAGGCCGTAGATGATCAGCAGTCCGGTGGGGAACAGCAGCGCCTGTAGCGGGACCATCGGGTACCGGCGCCACTGGATGAAGAGCCGACTGGCGAAGATCCAGCTTTCGGCGAGTAGCGAACGCTGGTGCTGTGAGCTCGTGGTCATGATCGCCGCCCCTGGATTCGGATGGCGATGGTGCCGAAGACAACAAGCATCCCGAGGCACCACGCCAGGCTGGCGATGAGATTGCCCGGCACGATGTGGCCGCTGGTGAAACCGCGCAGTGTCTCGGTGATCTGCGAGATGGGCTGATACTGCACAAATGGTGCCAGCCAGGTCGGAAAGGCGTCGAGCGGAGCGATGCCGGTCGACAGCAGCACGAGCAGCAACTGCGGAACCAGCAGCAGCTGACTGGCCACCTCGGTCTGACCGGCCTTGCTTCCGGTGGCGTCGGCGCCGAAGGACAGGGCAAGAGTGAGGACGAGCGCCATCACGACAAATGCCGCGGCATAACCGATTCCGGCGGTCAGTCGGAATCCGAAAAGGTAAGCCGCCAGGAAAGAGGCGGCCAGCGCCAGCACGCCACGCACCAGGCAATATGTCATCCGCGCCATCAACGGTGCGTAGGGCGAGATGGGCAGGGTGCGCATCCGGGCGCCGATGCCACTGACCTTCTCCCAGGCTGCCCGGTCGGTGGTGGTGAGTGCGCCGAACAGCATGGCCTGGACGACGATCGCCGGCAGCACATATTGCGCGTAGCTCATCTCACCGGTCGAGATGATGTCGCGCAGCAGGAATGTGAGTCCGATCAGGCCGCTGATCGGCACGAGCGCAGCGAATGCCAGATCCACGCGCCCCTTTCGCAGGATGCGGGCCGCGAGAATCGCTACCGCCGTCACGTCGCGGTGACCGGGGTGGTGAGATGCAGAAACACCTCATCGAGGGACGGCCTGCGCAGGGAGATGTCGATGAGCTCGACGCCGATCTCATCCATCCGCCGGAACACCTCGGTCAGCGTCGCCACACCCTTGGGGGCCGGCACGGACACGGTCGTGGCGTCCGTGTCCACCTCGACCTCGTCGAAGTCGGACAGCGCCGCCGCGATCCGCGGCAGGTCATCGGGATGCAGCGGGGTCATCTCGCAGTAGCTGGAACCGGTTTGGCGCTTGAGCTCGTCTGCGGTGCCTTTGGCCACGATCTGTCCGGCGTTGAGGATGACGATGGAGTCGCTGAGGATATCGGCTTCCTCCAGATACTGCGTCGTCAGCAACACGGTGATGTCCTGGGCCTTCAACGAAGACACCAGGTTCCACACGTCGCGGCGGCTGCGCGGATCCAGACCGGTGGTCGGCTCATCAAGGAAGAGCACCTTGGGCAGGATCACCAGCGAGATGGCGATATCGATGCGTCGCCGCATACCGCCGGAGTAGCCGGTGACCTGACGGTCGGCCGCATGCCCCATGTCGAACTGGGTGATGAGTTCCTCTGCCCGGGCGCGGGCCTCGGCACGGCTCAGGCCGCGCAGCCGCCCGAAGAGCACGAGGTTCTCCCGGCCGGTGAGCCGGGGATCCAGCGCGGCGTCCTGACCGGTGACCCCTATATTGCGGCGCACCTTGGCAGGTTCGCGCGCCACGTCGTAGCCCGCGACGATGGCTTGGCCGGAGCTGGGCGTGAGCAAGGTCGACAGGATCTTGACCGTGGTCGTCTTGCCTGCCCCGWTGTGTCCCAGCAACGCCAACACCGAGCCGGTCGGGACGGAAAAGCTCACGTCGCGCAGGGCGGGGACGCTGCCGCCGAATGTCTTGGCGACATTATTGAGCTCGATCACGGAGTCATACGATACAGCCGCTTCCGGTTATGTGAGACCTACGGTCGCGGGGTCACGTCAGGTCTGTGGCGTGCTTCGGAGCCGGGGGAGAAGACACGTCACGCGACACGCCCGGAACTGTCGGAGCGCACCAATAGACTGGCCACCCTATGAGCGCCTCGTTCGTGCACCTGCACAACCACACCGAATACTCGATGCTGGACGGTGCCGCGAAGGTCAAACCGATGGTGGCCGAGGCGCAGCGCCTCGAGATGCCTGCCATCGGGATGACCGACCACGGCAACATGTTCGGGGCCAGCGAGTTCTACAACGTCGCCACCGATGCCGGGATCAAGCCCATCATCGGCATCGAGGCCTACATCGCGCCTGCGTCGCGCTTCGACACCAAGCGCGTGCTGTGGGGTGATCGCAGCCAGAAGGGCGACGACGTCTCCGGTAGCGGTGCTTACACCCACATGACGATGGTCGCCGAGAACGCGACCGGGTTGCGCAATCTGTTCAAGCTGTCCTCGATGGCCTCGTTCGAGGGACAGCTCGGCAAGTGGTCACGCATGGACGCCGAACTGATCGCCGAGCATGCCGAGGGCATCATCGCCACGACGGGCTGCCCGTCGGGTGAGGTACAGACCCGGCTGCGGCTGGGTCACATGGATGAAGCGGTGGCCGCCGCCGCCAAATGGCAGGACATCTTCGGCAAGGAGAATTTCTTCCTGGAGTTGATGGATCACGGCATCGAAATCGAGCGCCGGGTCCGGGAAGGGCTGCTGGAGGTGGGCCGGAAGCTCGGCATCCCACCGCTGGCCACCAACGACTGCCACTACGTGACCCGCGAGGCCTCCCAGACCCATGAGGCGCTGCTCTGTGTGCAGACCGGTAAGACGCTGTCGGATCCGGCCCGGTTCAAGTTCGACGGTGACGGTTACTACCTGAAATCGGCCGCCGACATGCGCGCGCTGTGGGACACCCAGGTGCCGGGAGCGTGCGACTCGACCCTGCTGATCGGCGAACGGGTGCAGTCCTACGCCGATGTGTGGACCCCACGCGATCGGATGCCGGTGTTCCCGGTGCCCGAGGGCCACGACCAGGGAACGTGGCTGCGTCACGAGGTCCAGGAGGGCCTCAAGCGCCGCTTCCCTGGTGGTGCCACCCAGGACTACCACGACCGTGCCGAGTACGAGATCAAGGTCATCTGCGACAAGGGCTTCCCGGCCTACTTCCTGATCGTCGCCGATCTGATCAACTACGCCCGGTCGGTGAACATCCGGGTCGGCCCGGGTCGTGGTTCGGCGGCAGGTTCCCTGGTCGCCTACGCGATGGGCATCACCAATATCGACCCGATCCCGCACGGGTTGCTGTTCGAGCGGTTCCTGAACCCCGAACGCCCGTCGGCTCCCGATATCGATATCGACTTCGACGACCGCCGCCGCGGTGAGATGGTGCGTTACGCGTCGGACAAGTGGGGCAGTGACCGTGTCGCCCAGGTCATCACCTTCGGCACCATCAAGACCAAGGCCGCTCTGAAGGACTCGGCCCGCGTCAACTACGGCCAGCCCGGGTTCGCCATCGCCGATCGGATCACCAAGGCGCTGCCGCCGCCGATCATGGCCAAGGACATTCCGCTCTCGGGTATCACCGACCCCAAGCACGAACGCTACAAGGAAGCCGCCGAGGTGCGCGGCCTGCTGGACACCGATCCCGATGTCCGCACCATCTACGAGACCGCCCGCGGTCTGGAGGGCCTGGTCCGCAACGCGGGCGTGCACGCCTGTGCGGTGATCATGAGCTCCGAGCCGCTGGTCGACGCGATTCCGCTGTGGAAGCGCCCGCAGGACGGCGCCATCATCACCGGATGGGACTACCCGTCCTGCGAGTCCATCGGGCTGCTCAAGATGGACTTCCTGGGTCTGCGCAACCTCACCGTCATCGGTGACGCTCTGGAGAACATCAAGGCCAACCGCGGTATCGACCTGGACATGGACCACCTCCCGCTGGAGGATCCGGCGACCTACGAGCTGCTGTCCCGCGGTGACACGCTGGGCGTGTTCCAGCTCGACGGCGGGCCGATGCGTGACCTGCTGCGCCGGATGCAGCCCACCGGGTTCAACGACATCGTCGCGGTGCTGGCGCTGTACCGCCCGGGCCCGATGGGCATGAACGCCCACAATGACTACGCTGATCGCAAGAACGGCCGCCAGGCGATCAAACCGATTCACCCGGAGCTCGAAGAACCGCTCAAGGAGATCCTGGCCGAGACCTACGGTCTGATCGTCTACCAAGAGCAGATCATGTTCATCGCCCAGAAGGTCGCCGGCTATTCGATGGGTAAGGCCGACGCGCTACGAAAGGCGATGGGCAAGAAGAAGCTTGAGGTGCTCGAGGCCGAGTACAAGGGCTTCAAAGAAGGTATGACCGCCAACGGTTTCTCCGAGGCCGCGGTGAAGGCGTTGTGGGACACCATTCTTCCGTTCGCCGGTTACGCGTTCAACAAATCGCACGCGGCCGGCTACGGCCTGGTGTCGTTCTGGACCGCGTATCTCAAGGCCAACTATCAGGCCGAATACATGGCGGGTCTGCTCACCTCGGTGGGCGATGACAAGGACAAGGCGGCGATCTATCTGTCGGACTGCCGCCGGCTCGGGATCACGGTGCTGCCGCCGGATGTCAACGAATCGGTGCACAACTTCGCCTCGGTCGGGCAGGACATCCGGTACGGCTTGGGCGGTGTGCGCAACGTCGGCGCCAATGTCGTGCAGTCGATCATCAACGCGCGCAACGACAAAGGCAAGTACACCGACTTCTCCGACTACCTCAACAAGATCGACATCGGTGCCTGCAACAAGAAGGTGACGGAATCGCTGGTCAAGGCCGGCGCCTTCGACTCGCTGGGGCATCCGCGTAAGGGCCTGTTCCTCGTGCACGCCGATGCGGTGGACTCGGTGCTGGGCACCAAGAAGGCCGAGGCGATCGGCCAGTTCGATCTGTTCGGCGGCGGCGACGCCGATTCGGGAATGGAGTCCGTCTTCACCATTCCCGTGCCCGAGGGCGAGTGGGAGGACAAGCACAAGCTCGCCCTGGAACGGGAGATGCTGGGGCTCTACGTGTCCGGCCATCCGTTGGACGGTGTGGCGCATCTGCTGGCCGCGCAGGTCGACACCCAGATCCCGGCGATCCTGGAAGGCGATATCGCCAACGACACCCAGGTGCGCATCGGCGGCATCCTCGCGTCGGTGAACCGCCGCGTCAACAAGAACGGATTGCCTTGGGCCTCAGCCCAACTGGAAGATCTCACGGGTGGGATCGAGGTGCTGTTCTTCCCGCAGACCTACACGGCGTTCGGCGCCGACATCGCCGATGACGCGGTGGTGCTGGTCGGCGCCAAGGTGGCCATTCGTGACGACCGGATCTCGTTGATCGCCAATGACCTCATCGTGCCGGACTTCTCGAACGCCCAGGGCGACCGGCCGGTGGCTGTCAGCCTGCCGACCCGGCAGTGCACGGTGGACAAGGTCACTGCGCTCAAGCAGGTGCTGGCCCGCCACCCGGGGACCTCGCAGGTGCATCTGCGGCTGATCAGCGGTGAGCGCATCACCACCCTGGAGCTCGATCAGTCGTTGCGGGTCACGCCGTCGTCGGCGCTGATGGGGGATCTCAAGGCGCTGCTCGGGCCCGGCTGCCTGGGCGGCTGACCCTAGAGATCCACCGCGATGATCGCGCTGTCCGGCCAGAGACCGCGGTGGCGTGCTCGACGCAGCTTCTCGCGGAGCGGTAAATCGCTGTGCACATTCGTGACACCGGGGATCTTGAGCAACGGGACGATGTTCCACTGCCATCCGTAGCGCCGGCGCAACGCCGTGTTGCCGCGTTGGGCATCGTCACCGGCAAGTGTCCGGGCCCGTCCGGTCACCGCGGCACCCAGCCGGTCGCCACGGTGGTCGCTGGGTCTCAACACGACATCCGGGTGGGACTGTAGCCGTCTGGTCTTGGGTCCGATCTTGGTGCGGAACAGTAGGGTTCGGCCGTCGACGACGAACCAGATCGGGGTGTCGACCGGCGTGCCGTCGCGGCGATAGGTGCGCAACATGGCGTAGCGGGAACGGCTCAGGGCGGCGAGGTCGGTCTCGATGGATGACATGATCGCCAGTGAACAACTTAGAGTTGGCTCTAAGTCAAGGGGAGGTGTCTCGGTGGCCGCAATGCTGTCCATCGGCGAGGTGGCGCATCGCACCGGTGTCGCCCAGACGACGTTGCGCTATTACGAGCAGGTCGGGTTGCTGCCCGCCCCGGATCGCGTGGGTGGCCGGCGCCGCTATCAGGAGTCCATCCTGACCCGGCTCGAGGTGATACGTGCCTGCAAGGTGGCGGGCTTCGCGCTGCACGAGATCACGGCACTGCTGGGGGACGACGCCGCGGGGAAACCGGTGGCTCGCGCCTTGGCCGAGCTGAAACTCGCCGAGATCGACGCCCAGATGGCGGCTCTGGTGCGCGCCAAGAAGGTCATCCAGTGGGGGATGAGCTGTGAATGCCCGACGATCGGCGAGTGCACGTGCGGCATCCACCACACGCTGCTTACCTGATCAGAGCCTCGACGGGGCGAGGCAAGGGTCGACGCGGTCAGCGACGGGCGGACATACCGCCGGCCAGCCACACCAGCGTCGCCGCGCCGGCGGCGGTGAGCACGGCCGGGCCGAGGCTGGCGGTGACGACACCGACCACCACGAGCACCAGGGCACCGACGATCAGCGCCAGCGCCTTGTACATCGGCCAGGGAACGCCGGCGACGCTGATTTCGGTGTGCGTGGTCACGGTTACACGATAACTCGCAACCTAGAGTTCGGGCAACCGAAACCCTGTATGAGTTGGATTAACCGTTTTCGCCTGGAGAGCAGGTGATGGCACCATTGAGCGGTGTCTGCTGATCTGATTCGAGGCCCCCAGGTATCGCCGCTCACCGCGGCCGACATCGACGAGGCCGCTGCGCGAATCGCCGGCGTCGTCACCCAGAGCCCCTTGCAGTTCAGCGACCGGTTGTCCCAGGCCACGGGCGCCCAGGTGTACCTCAAGCGTGAGGACCTGCAGGCGGTGCGTTCCTACAAGCTCCGCGGCGCCTACAACCTGCTGATGCAACTGACCCCCGACGAGCTCGCCGCCGGGGTGGTCTGTTCCTCGGCAGGCAATCACGCCCAGGGCTTCGCGCTGGCATGCCGGTCCATGGGCGTGCACGGCCGTGTTTACGTGCCGGCCAAGACGCCCAAGCAGAAACGCGACCGGATCCGCTATCACGGCGGCGAGTTCATCGAGTTGATCGTCGGCGGCAAGACCTACGACCTGGCCGCACAGGCCGCACTCGACGACGTGGCCCGCACCGGCGCCACCCTGGTGCCGCCCTATGACGACCCGCGCACGATGGCCGGGCAGGGCACCATCGCCGTCGAGCTGCTCGAGCAGCTGCCCGGTGAGCCCGACGTGGTGATCGTCCCGGTCGGCGGCGGCGGGTGCATCGCCGGTATCACCACCTATCTGTCCGAGCGCACCACCAACTCGGCGGTGCTCGGCGCCGAGCCGGCCGGCGCGGCATCGATGATGGCCGCCCTGGCCGCGGGCACCCCGGTGACGCTGGAGCATGTGGACCAGTTCGTCGACGGGGCTGCCGTGGCGAAGGCCGGCGCGAACCCGTACGCGGCGCTGGCCGCGGCCGGCGACATGTTGTCGATCACCTCGGTCGACGAGGGCGCGGTGTGTTCGGCGATGCTCGACCTGTATCAGAGTGAGGGCATCATCGCCGAGCCGGCGGGAGCATTGTCGGTGGCCGCGTTGATGGAGGCCGCCATCGAGCCCGGCTCCACCGTGGTGTGCATCATCTCCGGTGGCAACAACGATGTTTCGCGGTACGGCGAGATCCTCGAACGGTCGCTGGTGCACCGCGGGCTCAAGCACTACTTCCTGGTGGACTTCCCGCAGGAGCCGGGTGCCCTGCGCGGATTCCTGGACAGCGTGCTCGGACCCAACGACGACATCACCCTGTTCGAGTACGTCAAGCGCAACAACCGCGAAACCGGTGAGGCGTTGGTCGGTATCGAGCTGGGCTCGTCGACAGACCTCGACGGGCTGCTGCAACGGATGCACGACTCCGAGGCGCATGTCGAACTGCTGGAACCGGGTTCGCCGACCTACCGCTACCTGACCTGATCTCACGCCGGCGGCACTTCGACCAGCGCATCGTCGTTGGCCCGGAAGATCGGTTCGATCGGGATACCGAGCGCGGCGGCCTCCGCGCTGATCACCGCGGCCCAGCGTCTGTCCGTCGCCGATACCCCGTCGCGGCCCGGCCGGGTGAACAGGAACGCCACCGTGGTCCCTGGCGGGCCGTCCTCCAACAACTCGGCGATGATCGCCATCAGCCTCGCGACATGTGCCGTATCGGGTTCCGGATCGACCTCGACTTCGGTGAGCACCGTGACGAAACACCGGTCCGGGCCGACGAACACGAAGTCCAGCAGGGGCCTGGCGAATGCCACCGGTCCCATCAGGGCGCGCCAGCGCTGGCCGATGTCAGCGGGTGACCGCACCGGATCGGTGGCGGTGTCGAGCGGCGGAATGGGCAGGATCGCAGTCATATCCGCATCGTCGGGCAACCCGGCGGGCGGGGCAAACGGCCATCCACAGCCTGTGGACGGTCAGTTGACAGCGCGCAGAATCGCGAAAGAATGCCCGGGCATCACGGTGGCTGCACCGTCGGCCGACGGGTCATCCCACGCGAGCACGACCTCGCCGGTGACCGGAACACTCACCGCGGAGTCGCCGAGATTGCACACCACCGCCAGCGAGCCGCGGTGCAGGACGATCCAGCGCGCATCCTCGTCGTACTCCACCCGCAGGTGGTCCAGCCACGGGTCGGCGAAGTCGGGTTCGTTGTGCCGCAACGCGATCAGCTGCCGGTAGGCCTCCAACAGCCGGGCGTGCTCACCCTCGGCGACCTCGTCCCAGTCGAGCTTGGACCGGGTGAAGGTCTCGGGATCCTGCGGGTCCGGAATCTCATCGGCATCCCAGCCGTGCGCAGCGAATTCTGCCTTGCGACCCTCCGCGGTGGCACGGCCCAGTTCCGGTTCCGGATGGGAGGTGAAGAACTGAAACGGACTGCTCGAACCCCATTCCTCACCCATGAACAGCATTGCCGTATAGGGAGATCCGAGTGCCAGCGCGGCCTTCACCGCGAGCTGGCCGGTGGTCAGGTTCTGTGACGGCCGGTCACCGGTGGCCCGGTTGCCCACCTGATCGTGGGTGAGGGTGTAGGCGAGCAGTCGGGTCGCAGGAATGGTGGCCGTGTCCAGGGGGCGGCCGTGCCGGCGGCCGCGGAACGACGAGTACGTGCCTGCGTGGAAGTAGCCGTGCGTCAAGGTCTGCGCCAGCGTCTCCACGGTGCCGAAATCACCGTAATAGCCCTGCCGTTCGCCGGAGACCGCGGTGTGGATGGCGTGGTGGATATCGTCGTCCCACTGCGCGGTGAGTCCGAGGCCTCCCTGATCGCGCGGGGTGATCAGCCGGGGGTCGTTCATGTCACTCTCGGCGATCAGGGACAGCGGGCGGCCCAACTCGGCTGCCAGAGCATCGGTTTCGGTGGTCAATTCCTCCAGGATGTGGATGGCGGTGGTGTCCACCAATGCGTGTACGGCGTCGAGGCGCAGACCGTCGGCCCCGAAATCACGCATCCAGCGCAGCGCGCAGTCCAAGATGTAGCGGCGCACCTCGTCGGCGCCGGCATCGCCGATGTTGACCGATTCGCCCCACGGGTTGCTGCCGCTGGACAGATAGGGCCCGAACCTGGGCAGGTAGTTGCCGGACGGGCCGAGATGGTTGAACACCGCGTCGATCAGCACGCCGAGGCCCACGGCGTGACAGGCGTCGACGAGACGCAGCAAGGCATCCGGGCCGCCGTAGGGCTCGTGCACCGCGTACCAGAGCACACCGTCATAACCCCAGCCGTGGGTGCCGCTGAAGGCGTTCACCGGCATCAGTTCGACGAAGTCGACACCGAGATTGACCAGGTACTGCAGCTTTTCGATGGCGGCATCGAAAGTGCCTGCGGGGGTGAATGTCCCGACGTGCAGCTCATAGATGGTGGAGCCCTCGATCGAGCGTCCCGGCCAGTCTTCGGGGGCCGCGGCGGGGGTCCACAGCTGCGAAGGCGCGTGCACCCCGTCCGGTTGGCGGGGCGACCGTGGGTCGGGCAGCACGGTGTCGTCGTCATCGAGGACGAATCCGTAACGACTGTCGGGTCCGGCTGTCACGGTGGCCCGCCACCAGTCGTCGGTGCCGCGCTCCATCGGATACCGGGCGCCGTCGACATCGAGCTGCACCCGGTCGGGACGCGGCGCCCACACCTCGAATTCACGCTCAGACATCGGTGCGCTCCAGCAGTACCACCGGCAGCTCGGCGAACAACTCGGTCGCCGCCGGACTGCCCGCATGGGTGCGCCCGGTCAGCCGGTCGGTCCAGATGCCTTCCGGCAATGTCACTGTGGTGTCCCCCCAGCCGATCTCGGCAAGCTTGACCGTCCACCGTGACACCGCCACCAGCACGTCATCGCCGCGCAGGAAGGCGACCAGGTGCGCGGCCGCGGATCCCGACGCCGGCACCGGTCGGTAGCCGCCGTCGAGGAACGTGTCGGGCAGTTCCCTGCGCAGCCGCAGCGCGGCGCCCACCACCCGGATCTTGGGGTCGGTGCGGGCCTGCAATGCGGCGCGCCGCACGGCATAGTCCACCGGCCGGCGATTGTCCGGATCGACCAGGCTGTCGTCGAACTGTTCGGTGCCCTGATAAACATCCGGGATGCCGGGCACGGTGAGCGCCAGGAGTTTCTGGCCGAGGCTGTCGCTGTGGGCGTGCGCATCGGCGCGAGCCACCAGTGCGGTCAGTTCCTTGGACACCGGGCCGTCGATGACGGCATCGACCCAGTCGTGTACCGCCGATTCGAATGCGGTGTCCGGGTCGTTCCACGAGGTGTGCAGCGCGGCTTCCCTGATCGCCTTTTCCGCGTAGGCGTGCAGCCGGGCCCGCAGGGACTCGGATACCTCGCCGTCGACCGGCCACACGCCGAAGACGTTCTGCCACAGGAAGAGTGTGGTCGCCGGGTCCGGGCTCAGTACGATATGAGACCAGCGTTCGACACGTTCGGCCCACTCGTCGGCCAGCTGGGACAGCACACCGATGCGGGCCCGCACGTCCTCACTGCGTTTGGTGTCGTGGGTGGACAGCGTCACCATGGCGTGCGGCCACAGACGCGCCCGGGTGGCCGCCCGCTCGTGGAACTCGGCGGCGCTCACGCCGAAAAGTGACGGCTCACCGCCGACCTCGTTGAGGGTGACCAGTCGGGCGTCCCGGTAGAACAGGCAGTCCTCGACGGACTTCGCGGTCACCGCACCGCACAGCTGCTGGATGCGGACCGCGGCCTCGCCGTCGTGTGCCAGGGCCGCCGCCACCAGCTGCAGCGGTTCGGCCAGTTCGGGCCGGGTGCGCACGGCCTCGGCGATCGCGGTCGGTCCGACAGCGGTCAGATTCAGGTAGTCGAACCGGTACACGTGCACGTGGGTCAGCAAGGAGGTGACCGCATCCGGCAGCAGGGGATGGTCGGCACCGATATCGGCGACGATGGACCGGCACACCCGGGCCAGCTCGCTGGCGAGGGTGACGGTGGCGGCGGCGGTCTTCAATTCCGATGTCTGGTGCTCGATGGTGCTGCGGTCGACACCGCTGCGCTCGTAGAGCGCGGTCAGCGTCGGTTCGGCCGACGGGTCGACGAACAGCCCGCCGATCTCGCGCAAGGCGTCATAACCGGTGGTGCCGTCCACCGGCAGCCCGGTGTCGAGAGGCTCGTCGGGGGCCAGGATCTTCTCGATGACGATCCAGGCCTTCTCGCCGACCAGATCGCGAAGGTCCGTCACGTAGGCGGCGGGTTCGGCGAGCCCGTCGGGATGGTCGATGCGCAACCCGTCGACCATCCCCTCGGTGAACCAGCGGCCCACCTCGGCATGGGATGCGTCGAACACAGCGGGGTCCTCCTGGCGCAGGCCGGCCAGTGACGTGATGGAGAAGAACCGGCGATAGCCGCAGAGGTTGTTCCTCCAGCCGATGAGTTTGTAGTGCTGACGGTCGTGCACCTCGGCACCGGATGCGCCGTCCTGCGCGGTACCCGGAGCGATCGGCCAGACCCGATCGCCCAGCCGCAGCCGATCTCCGTCCACGGTCAGTTCGGAGATGTCGTCGTCGGATCCCAGCACCGGCAACACGATCCGGCCGTGGTCGAGATTCCAGTCGATGTCGAAGTAGGTGCTGTACGCGGAATCCCGGCCGTGCGTGAGCACGTCCCACCACCAGGGGTTCTGCGTGGGATCGTCGACGCCGACGTGGTTGGGCACGATATCGACGATCAGGCCCATCCCGCGGGCCCGGGCCTGGGCGGACAACTCGGCCAGACCCTCGGGTCCGCCGAGTTCCTGGGACACCGTGGTCGGGTCGGTGACGTCGTACCCGTGGGTGGACCCCGCGGCCGCGGTCAGGATCGGGGACAGGTACAGGTGTGAGACCCCGAGATCGTCCAAATAGTCCAGCAGGTCGACCGCGTCGGCGAAGGTGAAGGAATCACCGCGCATCTGCAGCCGATACGTGGAGAGCGGGACACCCATCAGCCGTTACCGCCTAGGTCGTTTTCCGGAGCACCAGAAGCGAACGCGGCTGCAGCGAGATCTTCTCGCCCGCAGAAATCGTCACCTCGTCGGGACCGGCGGGATCGCCGGTGTCCAACGCGGTTACCCACTTTTCGGCGTAATCATCCGGTGGCAGCACGAAATCCAGCGATTCGTCGTGTGCGTTGAAGCACAACAGGAACGAATCGTCGCGGACGCGCTCGCCGCGGGCGTTGGGTTCGGGGATGGCGTCGCCGTTGAGGAACACCGCGACACTCTTGCCGAAGCCCGATCCCCAGTCCTCCGGGGTCATCTCGGCGCCTGCCGGTGTCAGCCACGCGATGTCGCGCTCCTGTTCGCCGCTGCGAATCGGATTGCCCGCCAGGAAGCGGCGCCGCCGGAACACCGGGTGTTTCTTGCGCAGCGCCACCGCCTTGCGGGTGAACTCCAGCAGTTCGGCGTTGTCCTCGAGCCGGGACCAGTCCACCCAGGCGACCGGCGAATCCTGGCAGTAGGCGTTGTTGTTGCCGCCCTGAGTGCGTCCGATCTCGTCGCCGTGACTGATCATCGGGGTGCCCTGCGAGATCATCAGCGTGCCGATCACATTGCGCATCTGTCGCGCCCGCAGCGCGAGGATGTCCGGATCGTCGGTCGGGCCCTCGACGCCGCAGTTCCAGGACCGGTTGTGGCTCTCGCCGTCCCGGTTGTCCTCGCCGTTGGCCTCGTTGTGTTTCTCGTTGTAGGACACCAGGTCGGCCAGGGTGAACCCGTCATGGCAGGTGACGAAGTTGATGCTCGCGCCGGGCCGGCGGCCGGTGTTCTCGTAGAGATCCGAGGATCCGGTGAGCCGTGACGCGAACTCACCGAGCGTCGCGGGCTCACCGCGCCAGTAGTCGCGCACGGTGTCGCGGTACTTGCCGTTCCACTCTGTCCACAGCCCGGGGAAGTTGCCGACCTGGTAGCCGCCCTCGCCGACGTCCCAGGGTTCGGCGATCAGCTTGACCTGGCTGACCACCGGATCCTGTTGCACCAGATCGAAGAAGGCCGACAGCCGGTCGACATCGTAGAACTCGCGGGCCAGGGTTGAGGCCAGGTCGAAGCGGAAGCCGTCGACGTGCATCTCCAGCACCCAGTACCGCAGCGAATCCATGATCAGCTGCAGGGTGTGCGGGTGACGGGCGTTGAGACTGTTGCCGGTGCCGGTGAAGTCCTTGTAGAACTGTTCCTCGCCGTCGAGCAGCCGGTAATACGCCGCGTTGTCGATACCGCGGAAGTTCAGCGTCGGGCCCAGGTGGTTGCCCTCGGCGGTGTGGTTGTAGACCACGTCGAGGATGACCTCGATACCGGCGTCGTGGAAGGAGCGCACCATCGCCTTGAACTCGGCCACCGCGCCACCGGCGTGGCGGCTGGCCGCGTACTGGGCATGCGGGGCGAGGAATCCGAAGGTGTTGTAACCCCAGTAGTTTCGCAGTCCCAAGTCGAGCAGCCGGTGGTCGTGCAGGAACTGGTGCACCGGCATGAGCTCGATGGCGGTGACGTTCAGCGACTTCAGATGCTCGACGATCACCGGGTGCGCCAGGCCGGCGTAGGTGCCGCGCAGTTGTTCGGGGATGTCGGGGTGCAGCTGGGTCAGGCCCTTGACGTGGGCTTCGTAGATGACGGTCTCGTGGTAAGGGGTGCGCGGTGCCCGGTCGGAACCCCAGTCGAAGAACGGGTTGATCACCACGCTGGTCATGGTGTGGCCCAAGGAGTCCACCGGGGGATCGGCGGGGGTGACGGCGGGATCGTCGGATTCCAGGTCGTAGGAGAACAGCGCCTGGGTGAACTCGAAGTCGCCGTGGAATGACTTTCCGTACGGGTCGAGCAGCAGCTTGCTGGGGTCACACCGGTGTCCGGCCGTGGGATCCCACGGCCCGTACACCCGGAATCCGTAGCGCTGGCCCGGACTCACGGTGGGCAGGTAGGCGTGCCAGACGTAGCCATCGACCTCGTCGAGCGGAATCCGTTGTTCGGTACCGTCTTTGGCGATCAGGCAGAGCTCGACCGCGTCGGCGACCTCGGAGAACAGTGAGAAGTTGGTGCCAGCCCCGTCATAGGTGGCACCCAGTGGATACGCGGTGCCGGGCCAGACCGTGACGTCCATGTCACCACCAGCCGGTGGCGGCTGCGAGCTGACGCCCGAGTTCGTTCGTCATGGTGCGCACGTACGTGGTCGACAGGTGGTGGGAGTCGTGATACATCAACACATTTCCCTCCACTACTCGGCAGAAGTCCGGTCGGCACACCGCATCGGTCATGTCGAGTGGCTTCAGGTTCGGGAACCGTTGCACATAATTCAAAGTCGGGTTGTCGTCGGACAGTACCTCAGAGCGCTTGATGCCGCACGAGATGGCATCGCCGCCGTCGGCCAGACAATCGGCCGGGAAATACGGCTTGTTGTTGCGCACCAGCCAGGGCGTGTCGCGCATGGCCAGCACATCGATGCCGGCATCCGAGAACTCTTGCCAGATACCGAGATACGCGCTGGGCATGACATCGCCGGGTTTGATGTTCCACGGCCGGGTGGAGGTAGTGAACACGAAGTCGGGCTTGTCGGCAAGCAGCTTCGGCATCACCTTCTCATTCCATTCCCGGCACTTCGGATAGGGGCGGTTGTCGCCCATCACGAGGGGTTTCTCCTCGGTGGTCAGCGGGCAACCCATCTTCAGGTAGGTGACCACCTTGAAGTCGTGCAGCCGGCCCAGCAGGTCCAGCGCGGTGATCCAGTGTTCGGCATGTGAGCCGCCGGCCAGGGCGATGGTGCGTTGGGAATCCTTGTTGCCGTAGGTGCAGTTGATGACGTCGACGTTGTCGAAGTCACTGATACAACCGGCGTTGGTGGACTCCGGGATGTCGTTCTTGGCCTCCAGCACGGTGGGCCGCATCGGCAGCTTGGGCACCTTGGCGTTGTTGAGCAGTGCGCGCGATCCGGGGTAGTCGCGCGCCGAGAGGCCGGACAATTCCTTACCGCTGGCCCGCTCGACGGTGACATGCTCACGCCAGGTGAACGAGGTCGCGGTCAGCGTGACACCCAGTAGGGTGACCACCGAGCCCAGCACGATCGTCGGGCGGCGCAACCGGGTGCGCCACGGGACACCGACGGGCCGCTGCGCCGGTGCCTTGTAGCGCAGCGGGGTCTCCACGTATCTGGTGGTCAGCCAGGCCAGCACGCCGGACACCAGCAGCACGATCGCGCCGTCGGTGAAGCCGGCGTGGTCGCGCCCGCTGTAGGCCAGCCAGAAGATCAGCAGCGGCCAGTGCCACAGGTACAGCGAGTAGGCCATCGATCCCAGCGCGACGAACGGTTTGGTGGCCAGCAGCCGGTTGGGGGCGGGCAGCTTGCCGCCGGTGTGCGGGTCGGCGACCCGGTTGGCCGCGGACAGGATGAACAGCACGGTGGCCCCGACCGGCACCAGCGTCCACGGGCCGGGGAACTCGCGGACCCCGTCGATCAGCCAGCCGCACAACAGGATGGCGACCAGCGATACCGTCGCCACGATGGTGCGCACCCACATGGGCCAGCGCACATAGGGGACCAGCGCGCCGATCAGCGCGCCCAGGGTGAGCTCCCAGGCGCGGGCGAAGCTGTTGTAGTACGCGACGGCCTGATCGGCGTTGTGCGCGATGATCGCGTAGACGAACGACGCGATGGTCAGCGCGGTGAGCAGCACGATGAACACCCAGCGCACGTGCCTGCCGAGCGGTCGGCGCAGCAGGCAGGCGAGGCCGAAGATGATCGCCAGCAGCGCGATGTAGAACTGGCCCTGCACCGACATCGACCAGATGTGCTGCAGCGGGCTCACCGTCTCGCCGGCGCGCAGATAGTCCGCAGCGGTGTTGGCCAGCTCCCAGTTCTGGTAGTAGCCGAGGCTGGCCAGGCTCTGGTCAGCAAACGTTTCCCAGCGGGTTTCCGGCTGGATCAGGATGGTCAGCACCGCGGCGGCGGCGAGTACCACGATCAATGCAGGCAGCAGTCGGCGCACCAGCCGCACGATCTCCGGAACCGGGCGCAGCGCGGTGGCCGGGTCGATTGCGGCCCGCAGCAACCGGCCGCCGAAGAAGAACCCGGACAGCGCCAGGAACACGTCCACACCACCGGAAACCCGGCCGAACCAGACGTGGAAAATCGCCACGAGGGCGATCGCGACCCCGCGGAGTCCGTCGAGGTCGTGCCGGTAGAAGCCCGATGCGCGGGTACCCATCTGCGTGCCGACGGGCGACGCGGGACGCGCTTCGGCTTTACCGCGGGTGGAGGGCCGGGCGGGAGCAAGGGTCATCATGGTCGGGGAGTTAATCTACCTAAGAACCCTGGGTGCCTCAGGCCACGGGCGCGACGTCACACCTGCTGAGCAAAGCGATAGTGTCCGGTGCCATGCCCGCGTTGACACCGGATGAGATCAGCGCGATCGACACCGCGCACATCTGGCACCCCTACAGCACCATCGGCTCCCAGGCGCTGACGCCGGTGGTGGCGGTGGCCGCCAAGGGTGCCTGGCTGACCCTCGTGCACGACGGCAGGTCCGTCGATGTCCTCGACGCCATGAGTTCGTGGTGGACGGCGGTGCACGGCCACGGCCATCCGCGGCTCGATGCGGCCATGAGCGCTCAGCTGGCCACGATGAACCACGTCATGTTCGGCGGCCTGACCCATGAGCCCGCGGCCCGACTGGCTCAGCTGCTGGTCGAGATCACCCCGGCGGGCCTGGACTCGGTGTTCTTCAGCGATTCGGGCTCGGTGTCGGTGGAGGTGGCCGCCAAGATGGCGCTGCAGTACTGGCGCAGCCGCGGCCGGCCGGCCAAGCACCGGCTGATGACCTGGCGCGGCGGATATCACGGCGACACCTTCACCCCGATGAGTGTGTGTGACCCCGACGGCGGCATGCACTCGATCTGGACCGACGTCCTGGCCCGGCAGGTGTTCGCCCCGCAGGTGCCCGGTGAGTACGACCCGTCCTACGTCGCCACCTTCGAACGCCAACTCGCCGAGCACGCCGGCGAGTTGGCTGCGGTGATCGTCGAGCCGGTGGTGCAGGGTGCCGGTGGTATGCGGTTCCACGACCCGCGCTATCTCAACGACCTGCGACGGCTGTGCGACCGGCACGGTGTGCTGCTCATCTTCGATGAGATCGCCACCGGGTTCGGGCGCACCGGGGAACTGTTCGCCGCCGACCATGCCGGCGTCAGCCCCGACATCATGTGCGTCGGCAAGGCGCTCACCGGCGGATACGTGACGTTGGCCGCCACCCTGTGCACGGCGCACGTCGCCGCGACCATCAGCGCCGGCGAGCCGGGGGCCCTGATGCACGGGCCGACCTTCATGGCCAACGCGCTCGCCTGCGCGGTATCGGTGGCCGCCGTCGAACTGCTGTTGGAGGGTGACTGGCGGGGACGGGTCGGCAAGATCGAGGCCGGTCTGCGGGACGGACTCGAACCGGCGCGAACGCTGCCTGCGGTGGCCGACGTGCGGGTGCTCGGCGCCATCGGCGTCATCGAGATGCGTGAGCCCGTCGATATGGCCGTGGCCACCCGAACCGCGATCGAGCACGGCCTGTGGCTGCGACCGTTCGGCAGGCTGGTCTACGCGATGCCGCCGTTCATCTGCACCGCCGAGGAGGTCGCCCAGATCGGTGCGGGCATGGTCGCCGTCGCGCGTGCATTAACCTGAACGGTGTTCAAGTGTCGAAAGGACGTCCATTGACACGCACCGGTCTTTCCCCGCTGGCCTGGCTCGCCGAGGTCGAGACACAGCGCCGTGCGCAGGGGCTGCGCCGATCGCTGCGGGTGCGCCCGCCGGTGGGCACCGAGCTCGACCTGGCCTCCAACGACTACCTCGGGCTGTCCCAGCACCCGGCCGTGCTCGAAGGCGGCGTCGAGGCGCTGCGCACCTGGGGCGCCGGCGCGAGCGGCTCGCGACTGGTCACCGGGAACACCGAACTGCACGAGGAATTCGAATCCGAGCTGGCGGCATTCACCGGTGCCGAATCGGCACTGGTCTTCTCCTCGGGATACACCGCCAATATCGGCGCGGTCACCGCGCTGACCGGTCCGGGCGCCCTGCTGGTCTCCGATGCACTCACCCACGCCTCCATCGTGGATGCCTGCCGGCTGTCACGGGCCCGGGTCGCGGTGACGCCTCATCTGGATGTGGCCGCCGTCGAGGACGCGCTGTCCGGCCGCGCCGAGGACCGCGCCGTGGTGGCCACCGAATCGGTGTTCAGCACCGACGGCGCGCTGGCTCCGCTGCGGGAACTGCACGAGGTGTGCCGCCGGTTCGGTGCGCTGCTGCTGGTCGACGAGGCGCACGGGCTCGGGGTCCGCGGCGCCGGCGGGCAGGGTCTGCTGCACGAGGTCGGTCTGGCCGGCGCGCCGGACGTCGTCATGACCACCACCTTGTCCAAGTCGCTGGGCAGCCAGGGCGGCGCGGTGCTGGGCCCGGCCGCGGTGCGCGCGCACCTCATCGACACCGCCCGCACCTTCATTTTCGACACCGGTCTGGCGCCGGCCGCCGTCGGTGCCGCGCTGGCAGCCCTACGGGTGCTGATCGATCAGCCGCAGCTGGCCGCCGCGGTGCTGGCCCGCGCGGGCGAACTGGCCCGGATCTGCGATGTGGCCGAGGCACCCACCTCGGCGGTCGTCTCGGTCATTCTCGGTGACCCCGAGGTGTCCGTCGCCGCCGCGGCGGCCTGCCTGCAACGCGGCGTGCGGGTCGGCTGCTTCCGGCCGCCGACCGTCCCGGCCGGCACGTCGCGGCTGCGGCTGACCGCCCGTGCCGCCCTCACCGACGATGAGATCGCGCTGGCGGCAAGGGTTCTCGCCGATGTTCTCGGCCTGCCACGATGAGCGTGCTGGTGGTGACCGGCACCGATACCGGGGTGGGCAAGACCGTGACGACGGCCGCGCTGGCGTGCGCCGCGCGCCTGGCCGGACTGGATGTCGCCGTCTGCAAACCGGTGCAGACCGGAAGCGCCGACGGCGATGACGATCTCCGCGAGGTCGGCAGGCTGTCCGGGGTGACCGCGCTGCACGGCGGCTGGCGCTATCCCGAAGCGCTGGCCCCGGTGGCTGCAGCTGGGCGAGCAGGCCTGCCGCTGCCCAACCGCGACGAACTGCTGGCCTCGGTGCGGGCCGCCGACGCGCCGGGACGGTTGACGATCGTGGAGGGCGCCGGCGGCCTGCTGGTGCAGCTGGGCGCCGACGGCGTGACGCTGCGCGATCTGGCAACCGACTTGTCCGCGCCGGTCCTGGTGGTGGTGTCCCCGGGGCTGGGCACCCTCAATCACACCGCGCTGACTCTGGAATCGCTTGCGGCAAAGGGGGTTCCGATAGCCGGACTGGTGATCGGCGCCTGGCCGGAGCTGCCCGGGGTCGCCGAACAGGACAACCGCGAGGCGCTGGCGCAGTTGGCCGAGCTGCGCGCAGTGTTGCCGGCTGGTGCGGCGCCGCTGAGCATCGACGGGTTCCAGATGCTCAGCACGTCGGCCTTCGACCCGAACTGGATCGCGAGCCTGGTGTAGCGATGGTGCACTCGATCGAGCTGACTCTCGATGCGGGCGCCGATGCCGCCGTCCGGGGGCACTGGCAGGCGCTCGCCGACGCCGGAGTGCCCAGCCAGGCCGGTCACCGCTCGCCGACCAATCGCCCGCACGTCACGGTCACCGTCGCGGCACAGATGTCCGCCGATGCCGAGGCGGATCTGGTGCCGCTGCTGGACCGGTTGCCGCTGCCGTGCCGGCTCGGTGCGCCGATGGTCTTCGGGCGTGGTCCGTACACCCTGGTGCTGCTGGTGATCCCGTCTGTCGAGCTGTTGGACCTGCATGCCCAGGTGAACCGTATCTGCTTGCCGCACATGGAGTCCGGACCGCTTGGGCATACCCTGTCCGGGCAGTGGACCCCGCACGTCACACTGGCGCGCCGGGTGCCCGCCGAGCTGCTGGAGCAGGCGCTGGCCGTGGTGGGCACCGGCACCGATATCGAGGGGGAGTTCGTGGGGCTGCGGCACTGGGATGGCGATGCCCGTGAAGAACATTGGATGAGTTGACGGCTACCAGGTCGCGGTGCTGAGCAGGCGCGGACGCAGTTCGGCCATCGGCTGCGGCCGCCCGGTGCGGTAGCCCTGAATCAGGTCGCAGCCCAGTGCCGCGAGTTGCTCACGCTGCGTAGCGGTTTCGACTCCCTCGGCGACGGTGTGCAACTTCAGCGCGCGCGCGAGGTTGATGATCATCTCCACGATCGCGTCGCCGGAGGTGGTGTCCAGTTGGTTCACGAAATGTCGGTCGATCTTGAGGGCGTCCAGCGGTAGTTCGCTGAGGTACTGCAGCGAGGAGTAGCCGGTGCCGAAATCGTCGATCCCGATCTTCGCGCCCTGGCCGCGCACGATCTCCAGCTTGCGTCCCGCGTCGGCGGTGTCGTTGAGCAAGGTCGCCTCGGTGACCTCCAGACGCAGCAGATCGAACGAAAAGCCGGCGTCCTGCACCGCTTTTGCCACGAGCTCCACGAAATCTGGCCGGCCCAGCGTTGCGGACGACACGTTGACGGCGACACCGATCGCGGCGCCGGCCTCGACCAGCGCGGCGCCGTCCCGGCAGGCCTGGGCCAGGACCACCTCGTCGATCTTGGCGATCAGGCCCGCGTCCTCGGCGATGGACAGAAATGCCGCAGGCTCCAGCAGCACACCGTCACGCCGCCACCGCACGAGTGCTTCGATATCGGTGGGTCGTCCACCCCGTGTCGGCACCACCGGCTGGTAGTGCACCTCCAGGCCGCCGATGCTCACCGCCTCCTGCAGGGCATGTTCCACACCGCGCCGATGGTCGGCTTCGGCAGCGAGTCCCAGATCGAATTCCGCGACGTGCGAACGACCCTGGTCCTTCGCGGCGTACAGGGCGATATCCGCCCGCTGCAGCAGTTCGTCGGCGGGGATTCCGTCATCGGGGGCGACGGCCACACCGACGGATACGTCGATATCCACCCAGCGACCCGCCACTTCGTACAACCGGTCCACAGCCCCGACCATCCGGTGCGCGGCTTGTCGGGGCCGGTCGCCGTCGGCGGGGCCTGTCAGGACGACGCCGAATTCGTCGCCTCCCATCCGGCCCACCTGCCCGCGGTCACCGACCTCCACCTCCAGGCGCGTCGCGACCTGGCACAGCAGGTCGTCGCCGGCGTCGTGACCGAAGGTGTCGTTGATGAACTTGAACCGGTCGAGGTCGCAGAACAGGAAGGCCACCCAGCTTCCGTCGGCACGGCTGCGGCCGAGCGCGTCTTCGAGAGCGTCCACCAGGGCGACCCGGTTCAGCAGACCCGTCAGACCGTCATGAGTCGCCTGGTGTGCGAGCACACCGAGGATGTTGTCCCTGGATCTCACGATGTTCATCAATCGTGAGCTGGTCTCCAGTGACTGTTCGTGATCGGCGAGCGCATCGATCGCCGCATGAACCTCACCCGTGGGCGCACCCGCGGCAACCTGTTCCAGGATCGATGCCTGATCGTTGGCCAGCTCGACCGCGGCCTGACGGCGCCGGTCCTCACAGGCCAGATCCTTCAATGCGTTGTGATGGTTGACGCGCAGGCGCCTGCGGAACAGTCCGATGGTCGCCGTGCCGAACACAAAGGTCAGGACACCGGCGACGACCGCAAGCCGACGGTTGCGGTCGTCGAATCGCTGCGAGGCGACGGTCTGGTCGAACACCGCTCGATTGCTGCGCTGCCGGTTGAGTTGGGCATCGGTGACGATGCTGTCGGCTTCGGCCGCCAGGGCCCGGATGAGGCCTGGTTCGGGCGCGGACACCGGGGCCCGGGTCTTCTGATCGTCGATGTCGCCGCTCAGTCGCTGCGCACGGGCCAGCAGATCCTCATAGCGTTCCCGGACGTCGCTGGTGGGCGCATTGGCGGCGGCGGTGTGTAGCTGGCGAATGAGGACACCGCGGTTGACGTCGATGGTGTCCAGGACCTGCGCACCGTCCGCCCAGCGTTCCAGTGCGTACGCGAGGTGCCCCGCCGCCGGTGCAATATCTCCCTCGTTGCCGGAGGCGATATCGGTGTACTGGATTGTGTCCTGCAGGCGCGCGCTGTTCTGATAGGCGTTGAAGGTTGCACCGAGCAACAGGACGAGCGCGATCAGCATGGCCGTCGCGGTGGCCATTTCGATACGGGACCATCGGGTCTCGAGCTCGGTCATGGGTCAGGCACGCAGGATCGTCACGGTCGCGAGGCTCCAGATCCACTGGTTCAGATCGGAGGCCAACGGGTCACCGGGGAAGACGAGGCGGGTGGGGCCGCCGTCGGCTATCGGGATCTCCTGCCCGTCGGTGCGGGTGGCGAACAAGGCCTTGGAGTCCAGCAGGTCGCCGACGCCGATGGTCAGTTCCAGCCCGTCCAGAGCCACCACGTCGATGCGGTCGGCTCGGTCCAGAGCCAGATAGGTCGCGAGATTCTGGGCGGGGACGCCCTCGAACGTGATGTTCTGCTTGACGTAGGGCTCGTAGAGTCGCGACCGCGCGGTACCCAGCTTCTCCAGTCCGGCCAGGTCGAACACGGTGCGGTCCGAACCGTCGTAGACGGACAGGACCGGCTTGCCGGCAGTGGCTATCGGTTGACCGGGGGCGACCTGCGCGTTGTGAACGGTCACGACCTCGGCGGCTAGGTTCGTCACCTCCGGTGAACATCCACTCAGGGCGGCTACAGCGAACACCCAGGCGACGATCACCCACGCCCGCGCATCCGACCGGCACATCCATGAACCCCTCACTGACGAGGCCATTTTGCCATGCTCGGGAACCGGCTCTGCGCGAAGTGGCGCATTGGGTCACCCGTACTGGCTATTTTGCGGGGTGTGAGCTTGGGTGGCCGGTGGCACTGTGCACCGCCATACCGTCGACGAGCAGGCCGAGCCCGAACGCGAAACGCCGGCCGGCGTCCTCGGCGAGCGCCGATTGGCTTTCCGGCAGATCGGCGCCCGCGGCGTCCCACTGCAGCCGGGACTGCTCATCGACGGTGAATCCCAGCACGTAGTAGACGACGGTGCGAGCCGCCAGCGCGGAATGCAGACCCTCGACGCCGGATTCGGCCGCCGCCGCCGACAGCCGCTCGACCACCTGGGTCATCGCCTCGGACTGTCCGGCGGCGAAGCTGGCCGAGACCAGTTCGGCACCATCGGTGTGCGACAGCAGCGCATCCCGCAGGCGCTGGCAGTCCCCGGAGATCTGCTCGCGCCAGCTTCCGGTCGGCGCCGGTTGCAGGGTGGGCTGCAGAATCCGGTCGGCCACCGCGCCGAGCAGCTGCTGCTTGTTGGCGAAATGCCAGTACAGCGCACCGGGGCTGACGCTGAGTTCGCGGGCGAGCCGGCGCATGGTCAGATCGGCGATCCCGAAGTTGTCCAGGATCGCCGTGGCGGCGTCGACGAGGTCACGTTTGTGCAGCTGCACGGAGGTAGCCTAACCTGAACGGTGTTCAAGTCGAGCGCTCCGGTGGTCGGCACTGCACGGACAGGTAGGGAGACGTACCGGTGACGGACATTCTGGTTCAGGCGCGCGAGCAGGTCTTGGAACGCGGCGTCGGCCTCGATCAGGACCAGACCCTGCAGGTGCTGCAGCTGCCCGATGATCAGCTCGACGCTCTGCTGGAGCTTGCGCACGATGTCCGGATGAAGTGGTGCGGTCCCGACGTCGAGGTCGAGGGCATCATCAGCCTGAAGACCGGCGGCTGCCCCGAAGACTGCCACTTCTGCTCGCAGTCAGGCCTTTTCGCCTCACCGGTGCGCAGTGCCTGGCTCGACATCCCGAGCCTCGTGGAGGCCGCCAAGCAGACCGCCAAGACCGGTGCCACCGAGTTCTGCATCGTCGCCGCGGTGCGCGGACCGGATGAGCGGCTGCTGTCGCAGGTCGCCGCGGGCATCGAAGCCATCCGCAACGAGGTCGACATCCAGATCGCGTGCTCGCTGGGCATGCTCACCGAGGAGCAGGTGCAGCGGCTGGCCGACATGGGCGTGCACCGCTACAACCACAACCTGGAGACGGCGCGCTCCTTCTTCACCAACGTCGTGACCACCCACTCCTGGGAAGAGCGCTGGGAGACCTTGCGCATGGTCCGCGAGGCCGGTATGGAGGTCTGCTGCGGCGGCATCCTGGGCATGGGCGAAACGTTGGAGCAGCGCGCCGAGTTCGCCGCCAACCTGGCCGAGCTGGACCCCCACGAGGTGCCGCTGAACTTCCTGAACCCGCGCCCGGGCACCCCCTTCGGTGACCTGGAGGTGCTGCCGGCCGCCGACGCGCTGCGAGCCGTGGCGGCGTTCCGGCTCGCGCTGCCGCGCACCATGCTGCGGTTCGCCGGCGGGCGCGAGATCACCCTCGGCGACCTGGGCGCCAAGAAGGGCATCCTGGGCGGTATCAACGCCGTGATCGTCGGCAACTACCTCACCACGCTGGGCCGTCCGGCCGAGGCGGACCTGGAGCTGCTCGACGATCTGCAGATGCCGATCAAGGCCCTGAACGCGACGCTGTAGCGCGCGCGGTAAGACTGACAGTGTGATGATCAGCGAGTTGCCGGCCCTGCCCGCGCCTGTGGGCGCCGGTGTCTACAACGTCTATACCGGTGCCGAGCTGGGGGCCGCGGCGGGCACGGTCATCCCCACCGCCGCTCAGCTCGGGCTGGAGCCGCCGCGGTTCTGCGCCGAATGCGGCCGCCGGATGATCGTCCAGGTCCGCCCGACGGGGTGGTGGGCGAAGTGTTCGCGGCACGGTCAGGTGGATTCCACCGATCTGGACACCCAGCGATGACGAATTCTGTTGGTGCACCTGCTGTTTCCAGGCGCACCGCGGCCGTCCGGGTGTTCCTGGGTCTGCTCGCCGCCGGCGCGGTGGTCGGTGCCCTGTGGGCCTGGCTGGCGCCCCCTATCCAGGGCGTCGTCGCGTTGACCCGGGCCGGCGACCGGGTGCGGGCCTACCTGGGCAATGACTCCGACCATTTCTTCCTCGGCGCGTTTCTCCAGGTCGGTCTGCTCGGGGTGCTCGCCGTCGTCGCGACCGTCCTGGTGTGGCAGTGGCGGGCACACCGCGGTCCGGTTCAGGTGGCCGCGCTTGCCGCCGGTATGGCCGCCGCCGCCGGTGCCGCCGCCGGTGTCGGTGCGGCCCTGGTGCACTGGCGCTACGGCAGCATCGATGTGGATGCCGCGCCGGTCTCCGAGGCCAATCGGGTGCACTACGTGAGCGAAGCACCTGCGGTGTTCTTCGGGCACGGACCGTTGGTGATCGCCGCGGGCATCCTGTTGCCCGCCGCGGTGGCCGCCCTGACCTACGCGCTGATGACCGCCTCGACCTCTCGTGATGACCTCGGCGCCTGGCCACCGGTGGAATACGCCGGGGTGTACCCGCCTATTCCGGTGGCCGCGGAACCGGCCACCGAGGTTGCCGGTCCCGCGCAGACGTAGCCCCCACAGATCGTGCTCACACCGGTAGATTGACGCGCGCACAGCTGCGTCACAGCAAAATGGCTGCTGCGATAATTACGGGTGAGTGAGGTCAGCTATGCCGATGCTGGAGTACAAGACGACGCCCGCGTGGCTGCAGGCCTCCCGCCGCAAGATGGTCGACAGGATTCCGGTCACCACCATGCGGCAGTTTCTGTACCTGTCGATGATCCGCAAACGCGGCAACTTCACCGACCCGAAGACCTTCAACGAGAAGGTGAACTGGCGGATCTTCAACGACCGGCGGGACCGGATCATCAAGGCGTGCGACAAGATGTGGATGAAGGACATGGCCCGGGAGGCCTACCCGAGTCCCGATCTGCGTATCCCGGCCACCTATTGGTCCGGCACGGACCTGCGTGACGCCCCCGATCTGGCGTCGCTTCCACCGTGGGTGCTCAAGCCCAATGCCAGCAGTGGGCGCGCGCTGTTCGGGCCCGATCCGCAGACGGATCTGGCCGGTCTGCTGCAGCAGACCAGCACCTGGTTCGACGAGACACCGCTGGAACTCGGCGAGTGGGGTTACAGCGAAGCCCGCCCGCACCTGCTCCTGGAGGAGCGCATCCCGACGCCGGACGGCCAGGCGCCGGTCGACTACAAATTCTTCGTCTTCGACGGCCGTATCGAGCTGATCCAGGTCAATCGGGGCCGGTTCGGCAAGCACCAGACGGCCACCTTCCTGGACGCCGACTGGCGGCAACTGCCGGTGCGCTGGCGGATTCAGCCGGTGGCCGATGAGCAGCGGCCCGCCGAACTGGACAAGATGATGGAGATCGCGAGCACCCTCGGTTCCGGCTGGGACTTCATCCGCGTCGACCTGTACGCCGTCGACGGTGAGGTGTGGTTCGGCGAATACACCCCGTACCCGGGCAGCGGTCTGCTGCGCTACAAGCCGATGAGCTTCGACCTGGAGCAGGGCCTGCAGTGGAAACTGCCGTCGCTGGAGGACGTGCAGCGCGGCCGGCCCTGAGCCTGGCCGCGCCGTTCAGCGGTCGAGCACCGACAGCGGCAGGCGATGCACCGTGCGCCCCGTCAGCACCTTGGCGGTGATCACGGCCAGCCGTGCCATTCCCTTGTAGGTCGACGGGTTGAACATGGTCGGCCACTTGGTGCGGGCCAGGTGCTCGCCGAGCGGGCGCCCGGCGAAGCGATCGGAGAGCCAGCGCAGCGCCATCGGCGCCGACATCGGGTGCAGCAGCAGATGCTCGCTGAACGCGTCGCGATGGTAGGTGACGTGGGCGCCGCCGGAAGCATAGGTTTCGGCGAGCTCGTCGATCCCGTCGACGGAGATGATCTCGTCGTGCACGGCCTGGATGATGAGCACTGGCGGGGTGGGCACCGCGACACCGAGCTTGATATCGGCGAAGACGTGCTGCACCTCGGGAGTCGAGAGGATCTGCTCCAGCGGCTGATCGAGCATGTCGCCCATATCGGTGCGCCACAGCCGCACGATGGCTTCGACGGTGGTCATGTGGTGCAACCGGTCCAGCAGGGCCCGGCCGTTCTCGCTGACGTGCTCGGCGATGATCCGCTGAAGTCCCGGGTAGACGTCGGCGAGAGCGGCGACCACCAACGCGGGCAACGCCGAGGCGAAGGTGCCGTTGAGCTTGCGGAAGGTGCGCCCCAGATCGCCGACCGGCGAACCCAGGACGGCGCCGACGATGTTGAGTTCGGGGGCGTAGGTGCCGCTCATCTCGGCGGCCCATGCGCTGGCCAGACCGCCACCGGAATAGCCCCACAACCCGATGGGCGCCTTGTCCGACAGCGTCAGTTGCTCGGAGCCCAGGGCCGCACGCACCCCGTCGAGCACGCGGTAGCCGGGTTCGTACGGGGTGCCCCAGCTGCCGTTGACGCCTTCGTGGTCGGGGACGGACACCGCCCAGCCCTCGGCGACGGCCGCGGCGACGAGCAGCATCTCGAACTGCGGCACCGAGCCGGGTGCCACCGCATGCCGGCGCAGCGCATAGGACGGGAAGCAGCGCGATGAGATGGCATCGATGGCGCACTGGTAGGAGACCAGCGGACAGATGCGCTCCGGTCCCCGTTCGGCGGGCATGACCACGGTGGTGGCGGCCGCTTCGGGGTTGCCGTTCATATCCGTGGTCCGATACAGCAGCTGTACCGCGCGCACCTGCTGGGGGATCAGTCCGAGAAAGGCCAGTTCGACGTCCCGGCTGCGCAGCACGGTGCCCGGGGTGGCGTGCTGGAAGCCGGCCGGGGCGAGGTAGAACGGATCATCCTTGGGCAGCTGTGGGCGCGCGGAGCGGTCCAGCGCCTCGTGCGGGACGGCTCCGATCCATTCGGCGTCGGGCGCGGCCGCAGTGCTGCCAAAGTCCATCCGGGCATTGTTGCCTAAGAAGGGTCTAAGAAGCCAGCCCGACTCACCCCGGCGGGCGTAAAGCGGCAAATTCGTCGGTGACCCGGTAGCGGGATTCGGTGAACCGGTACAGCGCCGCGGGCCGGCCCCCGCTGCGCCCCGAGCGTGCGGTGGTCCCGGTCCTGGTGATGACGTTGCGCCGCTCCAGCACGCGCTGCAGATTGGTCGCATCGACCGGGTGCCCGAGCGCGRCACTGTAGATGTCGCGCAGCGCTGACAGCGCAAACTCTTTGGGCGCCAAGGCAAATCCGATGTTGGTGTAGGACAGTTTGGCGATCAACCGAGAGCACGCGTTGGCCACCATGGTGCCGTGGTCGAAGGCCATCGGTGGCAGGGCGGACACCGGGTGCCAGCGGGTGTCCGGTGGCAGCTCCGGGGTGGCGGGGGAGGGCACCAGCCCCAGGAAGGTGGAGGCGATGGTGCGCGGACCCGGTACCCGGTGCGGGTCGGAGAACACCGCCAACTGCTCGAGATGTGTCAGCTCGCGCAGGTCGACCTTCTCGGCGAGTTGACGCCTGACCGAACTGATCATGTCTTCGTCGTGTCGCAGCTGTCCGCCGGGCAGCGCCCAGGCGCCGCGCTCCGGATCCATGGCCCGTTCCCACAGCAACACGCTGAGCTGCGGGTTTTTGGTGGACAGTTGACGAACCTGGAGGACGACGGCGAGCACCTCGTGGTCGGTGCTACGATATGGCATGTTTTCGATTGTAAGTCGAAAACCTCCATTGGCACAAAGGAGACTGCCATGACGGTCCTGGATCGCACTGCAGCGCACGACAGCGTTCTCGCCGCACGCATCGTCGACGGCCCCGGCGGCTACGCCGGTGTGGTGGGCGACGGCCAGTGGGCGGCCGAGGTCCGCCGGCTGGCGAACCTGCGCAACGCCACGCTGCTCGCGCACAACTACCAGTTGCCCGCCATCCAGGACGTCGCCGACCACGTGGGCGATTCGCTGGCGCTGTCCCGCATCGCGGCCGAGGCCTCCGAGGACACCATCGTGTTCTGCGGTGTGCACTTCATGGCCGAGACCGCCAAGATCCTGGCGCCCGCGAAAACGGTGCTGATCCCGGATCAGCGCGCCGGCTGCTCACTGGCCGACTCGATCACCGCCGACCAGCTCCGCGAGTGGAAGGACGAGTTCCCCGACGCCGTCGTGGTGTCCTACGTGAACACCACCGCCGCGGTGAAGGCGCTCACCGACATCTGCTGCACCTCGTCCAACGCGGTCGAGGTGGTCGCCTCGATCCCCGAGGACCGCACCGTGTTGTTCTGCCCGGACCAGTTCCTCGGCGCCCACGTCCGGCGCGTCACCGGCCGCAAGAACCTGCACATCTGGGCCGGCGAATGCCACGTGCACGCCGGGATCAACGGTGACGAGCTCGCCGACCAGGCCCGTGCACATCCGGACGCCGAGCTGTTCGTGCACCCCGAATGCGGTTGCGCCACATCGGCTCTGTACCTCGCGGGTGAGGGAGCAGTCCCGGAGGACCGGGTGAAGATCCTGTCCACCGGTGGCATGCTCGACGCCGCCCGCGAGACCAACGCCCGCCAGGTGCTGGTGGCCACCGAGGTCGGCATGCTGCACCAGTTGCGCCGCGCCGCACCCGATGTCGAGTTCCTCGCGGTCAACGACCGGGCCTCCTGCGGGTACATGAAGATGATCACCCCGGCCGCGCTGCTGCGCTGCCTGGTCGAAGGCGCCGACGAGGTGCACGTCGACCTGGAGACTGCCGAGCTGGCGCAGGCCAGTGTGCAGCGCATGATCGAGATCGGGCAGCCCGGCGGCGGGGAATGACCGCCGTCTCGGCATCCTGTGGGGGAGCCGGGTACTGGCAGCAGCGCGCTGACGTCGTGGTCATCGGCACCGGTGTCGCCGGACTGGTGGCCGCGCTGGCCGCGGTCCGAGAGGGCCGCAAGGTCGTGGTGCTCTCCAAGATTGCCGAGACCGCCACGTTCTATGCCCAGGGCGGTATCGCCGTCGTCCTGCCCGATTCCTTCCGCGAGGGCGGAGATTCCGTGGAGGCGCATGTCGCCGACACCTTGGCGGCCGGTGGTGGTCTGTGCGATGTGGACGCCGTGCGTTCCATCGTCGCCGACGGCTACCTGGCGGTGTCCGACCTCGTCGATGCCGGGGCCCGATTCGACGAGTCCACACCGGGGCACTGGTCGCTGACCCGCGAGGGCGGGCACAGCCGGCGCCGGATCATCCACGCCGGCGGGGACGCCACCGGTGCGGAAGTGCAGCGCGCGCTCGATCACGCTGCCACCCACCTGGATATCCGGCGCAACCACGTCGCCCTACAGGTCTGTCACGACGGCGACCAGGTGACCGGCGTGCTGGTGCACAGCGGTGACGGGCCGGGCATCGTGCATGCGCCGTCGGTCATCCTGGCCACCGGTGGGCTCGGCCATCTCTACGCCGCCACCACCAATCCCGACGGATCCACCGGCGACGGTGTCGCGCTCGCGCTGCAGGCCGGGCTGAGCGTCACCGATATCGAGTTCGTCCAGTTCCATCCCACGATGTTGTACACCGGGCCGGCCGGCGGGCGCCGCCCGTTGATCTCCGAGGCGCTGCGCGGTGAGGGTGCCGTTCTGGTGGACCGCCAGGGCAATTCGATCACCGCCGGGGTGCACCCGCTGGGGGACCTGGCACCGCGTGATGTGGTCGCGGCCGCGATCGACGCACGACTGCGGGAGACCGGCGACCCCTGCGTGTACCTCGATGCCACCGGTATCGACGATGTGCGCCGACGTTTCCCCACCGTCACCGCGGCGTGTCTGGCCGCCGGCGTGGACCCGGCGGCACGGCCGATCCCGGTGGTGCCCGGCGCGCACTACAGCTGCGGCGGGGTGCGCACCGATGTGCACGGGCGTACCGAACTGGCCGGGCTCTTCGCCGCCGGTGAGGTCGCGCGCACCGGTATGCACGGCGCAAACCGGTTGGCGTCCAACAGCTTGCTCGAAGGCCTCGTCGTCGGCGGCCGGGCCGGGCGTGCCGCCTCGATGCACTCCCAGGAGTCCGGACCGACCACAGCGGCCGCACCGGCCGCGGTGCGACTGCCCGTGCTCGCGCGAGATGCGCTGCAGCACGCCATGAGCCGGCACGCCTCGGTGGTGCGCGACGCCGATGGCCTGCACCAGCTGACCGCGATGCTGGCGGACGCGCCACAGCGTGCCGTCGCCGACCGCGGCACCGCCGAGGACGCCGCGCTCACCATGACGGCACGCGCCATCGCCGCGGCCGCGCTCGCGCGTACCGAATCACGCGGCTGCCATCACCGCGGTGACCATCCCGAAACCGATACCGAACAGGCGGTCAGCATCTCGGTGCGCACCGATGCCGCCGGTGCCCCCGCCGTCGCCGCCCCGGTCGGGGCCGGCTGATGACGCACATGACCGAAGGAGCGCAGGTGACCACCACGACAGGACTGTCGGCAGCCGAACTCGTCGAGGCCAGGGCCGTCGTCGCCCGCGCTCTGGAAGAGGATCTGCGCTACGGGCCGGATGTCACCACCCTGGCGACAGTGCCCGCCGACGCCACCACGACCGCCTCGATGGCGACCCGCGAACCCGGCGTCATCGCCGGTGTCGACCTGGCCCTGCTGGTGCTCGACGAGGTGCTGGGCGCCGATGGCTACACCGTGCTGGACCGGGTGCAGGACGGTGCCCGGCTGGAGGCCGGTCAGTCGCTGCTGCGCGTCACCGCGCCCGCGCAGGGACTGCTCACCGCCGAGCGCACCATGCTCAACCTGGTCTGCCATCTGTCCGGTATCGCGACCGCGACGGCGCACTGGGTGGATGCCGTCGAGGGCACCGGAGCTAAGATCCGGGACACCCGCAAGACGTTGGCCGGGTTGCGATTCCTGCAGAAGTACGCGGTCCGGGTCGGCGGCGGGGTGAACCACCGGATGGGGCTCGGTGATGCCGCGCTGATCAAGGACAACCATGTCGCGGCGGCCGGCTCGGTGCTGGCCGCCCTGCACGCCGTGCGGACCGCCGCGCCGGACCTGCCCTGCGAGGTCGAGGTCGATTCACTGGAGCAACTCGATGATGTGCTGGGCGCCGGGGTGGAACTGATTCTGCTGGACAACTTCCCGGTGTGGCAGACCCAGATCGCGGTGCAGCGCCGCGACACCCGCGCACCCGCGACCCTGCTCGAATCCTCGGGCGGACTGTCACTGGAATCGGCGGCCGACTACGCCGGCACCGGCGTGGACTACCTGGCCGTAGGGGCGCTGACGCACTCGGTGCGGGTGCTCGATATCGGCCTGGACACCTGAGGCGGATAAGCCCCGCTCAGGCGGTTGCGCCGCGACGCACCAGCGAGAGCACCACGGCCGCGGCCGCGAACATCGCGGCGATGACACGGTTCAGGATGGTCTGCTGCCGAGCGTTGTGCAGCCAGTTCATCAGCCGTCCGGCCAGCCCGGTGTAGAAGCCCATCACCACGATGTCGACGACGATCATCGTCAGCCCGATGGCCAGGTACTGCGGCAGCAGCGGCGCGGACGGCACCACGAACTGCGGCAGTGCCGCCAGGAAGAACACCAGTCCCTTGGGGTTGGTGGCATTGACCAGGAATCCGCGCGCGACCAGGCCGCGGCGGCTGCTGCCGGTCGAAGAACCGAGTTGTTCGCGCAGGTCGCGCGGGGCGGTACGCCACTGACGGATCGCCAGGTACGCCAGGTAGCCCACCCCGAGCCACTTGATCACGGTGAAGGCCAGCGCCGACGCCGCGACGATCGCACCGACGCCGGCCGCGACCAGTGCCAGCTGCAGCATCAGGCCGATCTCCAGGCCGAACACGCTCCACCAGCCGCGCCGCAACCCCTCGGTCATCCCGGTGGCCATCGACTGCACCGCGCCGGGGCCCGGCGCCACGCTGATCACGATCGCCGCACCGAGGAAAGCCAGCCACACCTGCCAGGTCATGGGAAAAGTGTGGCAGGTCCGGTCAACCGGAATTCAGGCGATATCGGCGACGAACACGCCGGACTTGCGGGCCATGAGACGTGCGATGAACGGCAGCGACCGATCCACCGTCCCGGCGGGCAGGACCCGCGGGTTCACCAGGTGCAGATCGTTCCCCGACACCCGGATGTCGGCCTGCCCTGCCGCCAGGACGTTCTTCACCCAGTTCGTCTTGCCGTGGATCAGTCCGATGGCCAGGGTGTTGCCCTTGCGGTAGGACGTGACGGGGGTTTCGTACCGCTTCCCCGAGGTCCGCCCGGTGTGCGTGATCACACTGAGGCCGGGCAGCTTCTTGCTGATCGGCGTCATCAGCGGGTTGATGTACTTGATCTGGAAACTCTCCAGCGCCGGCGGCACCAGCATCGGCACGCCGGAGGCGTTGTTGGGGTGCTCTTTACGTGACGGTGACGCGGACATGATGGCTCCCGAATTCGATTTGGCCTGCTCTGGGACAATAGACCCGTGACGTCACCACGATCCCTCATGACCCGCATCGATCTGCGGGGCGCGGACCTGTCCGCAGCCCGGTTGCGGACGACGCTGCCGCGCGGCGGTGTCGATGTGGACTCGGTGGTCCCGAAGGTCCGTCCGATCGTCGACGACATCGCCGAGCGCGGTGCCGTCGCAGCGCTGGAGTACGGCGAGACGTTCGACGGTGTGCGTCCCGCGACGGTGCGGGTATCAGGCGAGAAACTGCAGGCCGCGCTGGCGGAGCTGGACCCCGACGTGCGCGCCGCCCTCGAGGTCGCGATCGACCGGACCCGGATCGTGCACGCGGATCAGCGCCGCACCGACACCACCACGACGCTGGCCCCGGGCGCGACCGTCACCGAGCGCTGGGTGCCGGTCGAGCGGGTCGGACTGTACGTACCCGGCGGCAACGCCGTCTATCCCTCCAGCGTCGTCATGAACGTGGTGCCGGCCCAGACCGCCGGGGTCGAGTCCCTGGTGATCGCGAGCCCGCCGCAGGCCCAGTTCGGTGGCCTGCCGCACCCGACCATCCTGGCCGCCGCCGCACTGCTGGGCGTCGACGAGGTGTGGGCCGTCGGCGGTGCCCAGGCGGTCGCCCTGCTGGCCTATGGCGGCACCGACACGGACGGGGCCGAACTTGCCCCGGTGGACATGATCACCGGGCCCGGCAACATCTACGTGACCGCCGCCAAGCGCATCTGCCGCTCCCAGGTGGGCATCGACGCCGAGGCCGGTCCCACCGAGATCGCCATCCTGGCCGATCACACCGCCGATCCCAGGCACATCGCCGCCGATCTCATCAGCCAGGCCGAACACGACGAGATGGCCGCCAGCGTGCTGGTCACCGACAGCGTCGCACTCGCTGATGCCTCCGACCGCGAGGTGGTCGCGCAGCTCGAGACCACCACGCACCGCGAGCGGGTCACCGTCGCGCTGACCGGCAGGCAGTCCGCGATCGTGCTGGTGGACGATGTGGACGCCGGAATCAAGGTCGTCAACGCCTACGCGGCCGAACACCTGGAGATCCAGACCGAGGACGCCTCCGCGGTCGCCGGCCGGATTCGTTCGGCGGGCGCGATCTTCGTCGGCGCCTGGTCGCCGGTCAGCCTCGGTGACTACTGCGCCGGTTCCAACCACGTGCTGCCCACCGCCGGGTGTGCGCGCCATTCCAGCGGGCTGTCGGTGCAGACCTTCCTGCGCGGTATCCATGTCGTCGAGTACGACGAGGCCGCACTCAAAGATGTTGCCGGTCATGTGATCACGCTGTCCAAGGCGGAGAACCTGCCGGCGCACGGCGAAGCTGTCCGACGTCGGTTCGAAAGGTGAGCACCATCTCGAAGATCACGCTCGACGACCTGCCGTTGCGGGAGAACCTGCGCGGCAAGACACCGTACGGTGCGCCGCAACTGTCGGTGCCGGTGCGGCTCAACACCAACGAGAACCCGCACCCGCCCACCCAGGCCCTCATCGACGATGTGGCCGAGTCGGTCCGTGACGCCGCGTCCGATCTGCACCGGTATCCCGACCGGGACGCCGTCGCGCTGCGGACCGACCTCGCCACTTACCTGACGGGCCAGACCGGTGTCGAGGTCACCGTCGAGAATGTCTGGGCCGCAAACGGTTCCAACGAAATCCTGCAGCAGATCCTGCAGGCCTTCGGCGGGCCCGGCCGCAGTGCCATGGGGTTCGTGCCGTCCTACTCGATGCACCCGATCATCTCCGACGGCACCCAGACGTCGTGGCTGGAAGCCTCCCGCGCCGGAGATTTCGGTCTGGACACCGATGCCGCGGTCACCGCGGTGGCGGCCGAGTCACCCGATGTGGTGTTTCTGGCCAGCCCGAACAACCCATCGGGACAGAGCGTCTCACTCGACGATCTGCGCCGGGTGCTCGACGCCGCGACCGGCGTGGTGATCGTCGATGA
This sequence comes from Mycobacterium sp. P4_H6, assembly GCF_056400845.1. Classification (NCBI taxonomy): domain Bacteria; kingdom Bacillati; phylum Actinomycetota; class Actinomycetes; order Mycobacteriales; family Mycobacteriaceae; genus Mycobacterium; species Mycobacterium sp. P4_H6. The sequence continues at coordinate 69,547 of NZ_JBFUKN010000001.1, forward strand.
GGCCTACGGCGAGTTCTCCTCGCAGCCCAGCGCGGTGCAGCTGGTCGCCGACTACCCGGCCAAGCTCATCGTCACCCGCACCATGAGCAAGGCCTTCGCCTTCGCCGGCGGCCGGCTGGGCTACCTGATCGCCGATCCCGCGGTCATCGACGCCCTGCTGCTGGTCCGGCTGCCCTATCACCTCTCGGTGCTGACCCAGGCCGCCGCCCGGGCGGCGCTGCGGCACGCCGATGACACCCTGGGCAGCGTCGCCACCCTGATCGCCGAGCGTGAACGCGTCGCCGCGGCGTTGACCGGCCTGGGTTTCCGGGTCATCCCCAGCGATGCCAACTTCGTACTGTTCGGCGGATTCGACGATGCGCCCGCGGTCTGGCAGAGCTACCTGGACGCCGGGGTGCTGATCCGCGATGTCGGCATCCCCGGATACCTGCGCACCACCATCGGCCTGATCGACGAGAACGATCTGCTGCTCGACGTCAGCGCCAAGATCGCCGAGTCCGGCGTCCTCGGTACCGTCTCGACCAGCACAGCCCACATCCAAGGAGCCTCATGACCCGCCGCGCGAAAGTCGAACGCAAGACCAGGGAGTCCGACATCGTCGTGGAGATCGACCTCGACGGCACCGGCAAGGTCGACATCGACACCGGCGTGCCGTTCTTCGATCACATGCTGACCGCGCTGGGCAGCCACGCCAGTTTCGATCTCAGCGTGCAGGCGCGCGGTGACGTCGAGATCGAGGGACACCACACCGTCGAGGACACCGCGATCGTGCTGGGGCAAGCCCTCGGTCAGGCGCTGGGGGACAAGAAGGGCATCCGGCGGTTCGGCGATGCCTACATCCCGATGGACGAGACGCTGGCGCACGCCGCCGTCGACGTCTCCGGCCGGCCCTACTTCGTGCACACCGGCGAACCGGATTACATGGTGGAGTTCACCATTGCCGGATCCAGCACCCCGTACCACACCGTGATCAACCGGCACGTCTTCGAATCGCTGGCCTACAACGCTCGCATCGCGCTGCACGTGCGCACCCTCTACGGCCGCGATCCGCACCACATCACCGAGGCCGAGTACAAGGCCGTGGCTCGCGCGCTGCGCCAGGCCGTGGAATTCGATCCGCGGGTATCCGGGGTGCCGTCCACCAAAGGCACCCTGTAGACGTGGACGGTTCGCGAAAAGTTGTCGTGCTGGACTACGGATCCGGCAATTTGCGTTCGGCGCAGCGCGCCCTGGAGCGCACCGGTGCCGATGTCGAGGTCACCGCGGACGCATCCGCGGCGTTCGAGGCCGACGGTCTGGTGGTCCCCGGTGTCGGGGCCTACGAGGCCTGCATGACGGGCCTGCGCGATATCGGTGGCGAGCAGATCATCGCCAAGCGCCTCGCGGCGGGACGCCCGGTGCTGGGCGTCTGCGTCGGGATGCAGATCCTGTTCACCCGCGGGGTCGAGTTCGGTGTCCAGACCGACGGCTGCGCCCAGTGGCCGGGTGCGGTGACCCGGCTCGATGCGCCGGTCATTCCGCACATGGGCTGGAACGTCGTCGACGCACCCGCCGAGAGCACCCTGTTCCGTGGTCTCGACGCCGACACCCGGTTCTACTTCGTGCATTCCTACGCGGCGCAGACCTGGGAGGGTGACGCCGATGCGCGGCTGACCTGGGCGACGCACCAGGTGCCGTTCCTGGCCGCGGTGGAGAACGGGCCGCTGGCGGCCACCCAGTTCCACCCCGAGAAGAGCGGCGACGCCGGTGCGGCGCTGCTGCGCAATTGGGTCGAGAGCCTCGGCTGACGAGGCAAGTAAGGTAACCGCACGTGTCCCTAATTCTTCTTCCCGCCGTCGACGTCGTCGAGGGCCGCGCCGTACGCCTGGTTCAAGGCGTCGCCGGCAGTGAAACCGAGTACGGCTCCGCCCTGGACGCCGCGCTGGGCTGGCAGCGCGACGGTGCCGAATGGATCCATCTGGTCGATCTGGACGCCGCGTTCGGGCGCGGTTCCAACCGCGAACTGCTCGCCGACGTGGTCGGGCAACTCGATGTCGCGGTGGAGCTGTCCGGCGGTATCCGTGACGACGAGACGCTGAAGGCCGCGCTGGCCACCGGATGCCGGCGGGTCAACCTCGGCACCGCGGCCCTGGAGAACCCGCAGTGGTGCGCCGCAGCGATCGCCGAGCACGGCGACAAGGTGGCCGTCGGGCTGGACGTGAAGCTGGAGAACGGCGACTACCGGCTGCGTGGCCGCGGCTGGGAGACCGATGGCGGTGACCTCTGGCCGGTGCTGGAACGTCTTGTCGGCGAAGGCTGCTCGCGCTTCGTGGTCACCGACGTCACCAAGGACGGCACCCTCAACGGGCCGAACCTGGAACTGCTGGCCTCGGTGACCGAGCGCACCGACGCACCGGTGATCGCCTCCGGCGGGGTGTCCAGCCTGGACGACCTGCGGGCCATCGCCACCCTGACCGACCGGGGCGTCGAGGGAGCCATCGTCGGGAAGGCGCTGTACGCCGGGCGGTTCACGCTGCCCGAGGCGCTCAGCGCGGTCAGCGGCTGATGGTCGAGCCCGGGAAGCTCGCCGCTCTGCTCGCGACCGCCGCAGAAGTCCTCGACGACGTGTCGGCGGCGTTCATCGACGGACACCGGGCCGATTCCGCAGTCCGCAAGCAGGGCAACGATTTCGCGACCGAAGTGGATCTGGCCATCGAACGACGCGTGGTGGCGGCCCTCACCGAACAGACCGGTATCGGGGTGCACGGCGAGGAGTTCGGCGGAGCCCCCATCGATTCCGAGCTGGTGTGGGTGCTCGACCCGATCGACGGCACCTTCAACTACGCCGCGGGTTCGCCGATGGCCGCCATCCTGCTCGGCCTGCTTGCCGACGGTGAGCCGGTCGGCGGGCTGACCTGGCTGCCGTTCACCGGCAACCGCTACATCGCGGCGGCCGGTGGGCCCGTGCGGGACAACGGAACCGAGCTTCCCGCCCTGAAGCAGTCCACCCTGACCGACTCGATCGTCGGCATCCAGACCTACAACATCGACTCACGTGGCCGGTTCCCCGGCCGCTACCGGGCCGAGGTGCTGGCCAACCTGAGCCGGGTTTCGTCCCGGGTGCGCATGCACGGCGCCACCGGCGTCGACCTGGCCTACGTCGCCGCCGGAGTGCTCGGCGGCGCGATCAGCTTCGGGCACCACATCTGGGATCACGCGGCCGGGGTGGCGCTGGTGCGCGCCGCCGGCGGCATCGTCACCGATCTGGCCGGGCAACCGTGGACGGCCGAATCGAAGTCGGCGCTGGCCGGCGCGCCGGGCATCCACGAGCAGATTCTGGCACTGGTGGCCGCCGCGGGTTCCCCGGAGGATTACTGAGATGGGTGTGGCGGTCAGGGTCATTCCGTGCCTGGACGTCGATGACGGCCGCGTCGTCAAAGGCGTGAATTTCGAGAACCTCAGGGATGCGGGCGATCCCGTCGAGCTGGCGGCCGCCTATGACGCCGCGGGCGCCGATGAGCTGACCTTCCTGGACGTCACCGCCTCCTCGGCGGGACGCTCCACCATGCTCGAGGTGGTGCGCCGCACCGCCGAGCAGGTGTTCATCCCGCTCACCGTCGGCGGCGGGGTGCGCTCGGTGGCCGATGTGGACACCTTGCTGCGCGCCGGTGCCGACAAGGTGTCGGTGAACACCGCCGCGATCGCGCGACCGGGACTGCTGGCCGAGCTCTCCAGGCAGTTCGGTTCCCAGTGCATCGTGCTGAGCGTGGATGCCCGCACGGTCCCCGCCGGGTCCGAACCGACCCCGTCGGGCTGGGAGGTCACCACCCACGGCGGCCGTCGCGGCACCGGGATCGATGCCGTCGAATGGGCCCGCCGCGGAGCCGAACTCGGGGTGGGAGAGATCCTGCTGAACTCGATGGACGCCGACGGCACCAAGGCCGGTTTCGATCTGCCGATGCTGCACGCGGTCCGCGCCGCGGTCACCGTGCCGGTGATCGCCAGCGGCGGCGCGGGCGCGGTGGGCGATTTCGCACCGGCCGTGCAGGCCGGGGCCGATGCGGTGCTGGCCGCCAGCGTGTTCCACTTCGGTGAGCTCACCATCGGCGAGGTGAAGGCCGCCATGGCCGCCGACGGGATAGAGGTCCGATGATGTCACTTGACCCCGCCATCTCGGCCCGCCTGAAACGCAACGAGGCCGGTCTGTTCACCGCGGTGGTGCAGGAACACGGCAGCGGCGATGTGCTGATGGTCGCCTGGATGGACGACGACGCGCTGGCCCGGACCCTGGAAACCCGCGAGGCGACCTACTTCTCGCGTTCGCGTGGCGAACAGTGGATCAAGGGCGCCACCTCCGGGCACACCCAGCACGTGCATTCGGTCCGGCTGGACTGCGACGGCGACAGCATCCTGCTCGTGGTCGATCAGGTCGGCGGAGCCTGCCACACCGGTGATCACAGCTGCTTCGACGCCGACCTGCTGCTGCCGTCCGAAAAGTAGGAAAGTCGAGTACCGCGGTACTCCATGGCCTGATCCGTCGCACCTCGACAATGGGTCATGTCCGAATCGACGCCTCGTAGGGATGCGATTCTCACCGCGCCGGCCGCGCTGGCCGCCTGGTGGGGTGCGGCCACGGCCTTGACCGCCCTGTCGATGCGGGGCTTTCCGCAGCGGTTCAGCGTTCCGGTGATCGTGCTGGCGGCCTTTGCCGCCGCAGTGCTGATCGTGCTGGTGCTGCGGCGACAGCCGCTGAACAATTGGACCCGGGTGAGCGCCTACCTGTGCGCGTTCACGGCCACCCAGGCGGCCTGGGTGTTCGTCGCGCTCGACGAGCTGACCGCGGGTGCGCCGTATTCGCCTCCGCCGATGCGTCTCTGGGACCTGATGGTGATGGTCTTCGGCGGTCCGGCGCTGGCGGTGTGGACCTTCTTCGTGATCAGAACGTGGGTGTCGCGCGACGAGCCGGTGCCGGCCAGGGCGGGCTTTCGTGGTTGGTGGCGCGGTCTGAGCCTGGGCTGTGCGGCGGCGCTGGCCTTCCTGGTGGTGTTGATCGCCGCCAATCTCACCAAGCACACGTTGATCGGGGTACTCGAGGTGCCCGACGTGGATTACCCGCTCGGTGCGCAGGGCGCCGAGCAGTGGTTCCTCACGGCCGTCGAGGTCGGCTTGGCGGGTGTCGCCGAGGAGCCGGTGTTCGTCGGTGCGGCAGTGCTGTTGTGGCCGCGGCTGACATTGCCGAACTTTCTGGCAGCGCTCTGGTTGAGCTCGCTGGCACGCGCCGGTATCCATCTCTATTACGCGGCGGGCGCCGGAGCCGACACTGCCGCCGCCGTGGGAGTCGTAATCCTCTGGTGCACAATCTGGTCCGGGTTCAGCCTCTTCCTGGTGTACTGCACCCGCAGGCTCTGGCCGGTGATACTCGCGCACGGACTGCAGAACGTCATGACGGTCGTGTCGGCGCTGTTGCTCGTGCCGAACCCGCGTCCGGGTGAGCAGCTGGTGGGCGGCTACCTCGCCATCGCGGTCGTGGGGGTGCTGGCACTGCTGCTGATCGGCACACTGAGCTTTTTCATCCTGGCGGTGCGGCGGATCTGGTTCGAGCGGTTCGCGCGCCGGCCGCTGCTGGAACCTCAAGTGCGCGGCCCGGTCTCCGAGGCGACCGTGAGCAGCTGATACCGCACTCGGTGACCGCCATGGCGTGGTCATGCGCCGAGTTGTCGGTGCCGTCGTCCACAATGACCGGGTGCAGAACGACCCGGCGATCGATACCGCCGCCACCCGCAAGGCGCGTGGTGCGTTCTTCACCCCTCCGCAGATCACCCGGTACCTGGCCGACTGGGCGGTGCGCTCACCCGAGGACGCGGTGTTCGAACCGTCGGCCGGTGATGCCGCCTTCCTGGTCGCGGCCACCGAGCGGTTACGCCGCCTGGGCGCCGACCACCCGGATCTCGACGGTGTGGAGATCCATCCTGCCAGCGTCGCGACCGCGCGGCGCCGGGTGGCCGAGGCCGGTGGCAGGGCACGGGTCCGCACCGCGGACTTCTTCGACATCCCGCCCAAACCCACCTATTCGGCGGTGCTGGGCAACCCGCCCTATATCCGTTATCAGGATTTCCGCGGGACCCAGCGGGCCCAGTCCCGGCGCGCGGCGCTCAAGGCCGGCGTCACGTTGTCCGCGCTGGCCTCCAGCTGGGCTGCCTTCACCGTGCACGCCGCGTTGTTCCTGCGTCCCGGCGGGCGGATGGCGCTGGTGCTGCCCGCCGAGCTGCTCAGCGTCAATTACGCCGCCGCGGTGCGCAAGTTCCTGTTCGACCGGTTCGCCAGCGTGGAACTGGTGATGTTCGACGAGCAGGTCTTCCCGGGGGCCGAGGCCGATGTGGTGCTGCTGCTGGCCGACGGTTTCGGGGCGGGACCGTCCGGGCATGCCGTCATCCACCGGGCCCGCAATGCCGAATCTCTGACTTCCGAACTGGTGCAACGGCATTGGTCTCCGGTCGATCCGGCAGACAAGTGGGTCAGCGGCCTCATCGGCAACCGGCCCGTCGAGATTCTGCACGGCCTGCACGACGATGGCCGGTTCAGCACGCTCGAAGACTGGGGTGACACCACGCTGGGCATGGTGACCGGCAACAACGGTTTCTTCGCGCTGTCCCCGGCCCGGGTGGCCGAGCTCGGGCTGCGCCCGTCCGATCTGCTCAGCCTGTCCCCGCCGGGAAGCGCGCACCTGCGCGGGCTGACCTTGTCGACGAACCAGCTCGCGGCGCTGGGTGCCGACGGACGTTCGGTGCACCTGTTCCGGCCCACCGGGCGGCTCTCGGCCCCGGCGCAGCGTTACGTCGAGGCCGGCCATGCCGCCGGGGTGCACCTCGCCTACAAATGCCGGGTCCGCACGCCCTGGTACCAGGTGCCGCTGGTGAAACCCGCCGACCTGTTACTGACGTGCATGAATGCGGACACCCCTCGGTTGGTCACCAACCGGGCCGCCGCGCATCACCTCAATTCGGTGCACGGGGTGTACCTGCGCGACGAGGTGGCCGCACTGGGCCGCGATCTGTTGCCGCTGGCCGCACTGAACTCGGTGACCGTGCTGCACGCGGAGATGGTGGGCCGTGCCTACGGCGGCGGTGTGCTGAAAATCGAACCGCGCGAAGCGGATCGCTGGCTGGTGCCCGCCCCGGAGCTGATCGCCCCCCGCGCCACCGAACTGCGGGCCGCCCGGCGCACCGTGGCCGCGCTGCTGGCCCGCGGCAGGCTGCTCGATGCCGTCGGCGTCATCGACGAAGCGCTGGACCTGGACACCGACCTGGAATCGGTTCAGGCCGCGCGCCATTCGCTGGCCTCCAGAAGGGCGGTAAGGTCGCGGCGTGCCCGCTGAGCCTTCCACCAAAGCCACCGCGTGGGCCATCTTCGACCGGATCGTCGCCGACGCCGCGCCCGCCGGGGTGCACACCAACCCGTGGCTGCGGGTCGCCGACACGCTGACCTTCCGTCCCGACTTCAAGGTGCTGCGCAAACTGCTCGGGGTGCCGCTGTATCTGGACGCGCCGTCGACCACCGGGGTGCCCGCGCTGGCCCTGGACGTGTGGATGTCCTACGAGCTGCGCCGCGCCGGCTTCGAACCGGATGCGGTGTGGCCGCGGCCCACCGACCCGCGCATCATGCCGGGCGCGATCGCCAGTCTGCTCGAGGCGCTGCCGCAGCGGGAACGTCAGCTCATCGAGGCGCGGCTCGGGCGCTCCATGAAGGGCACCGTCGGTTCCAGTGCCAGCGTGCTCGGCAAGCACTACATGAAGCAGGTCGACGTGGTCATGTCGGACTGGGATACCGGACCGGAGTTGTTGATCAGCACCAAGCGGATGGATTCCAGCTTCGGCAAGAACGCCGCCAACCGCGTCGAGGAGAGCTACGGAGACGCCAAGAACCTGCGGCTGCGCCACCCGCTGGCGGCGCTGGGTTTCGTCTACGGGCTGCGGTCGACCATCCTGACCTCCGAACCGGACAAGGCCGAATGGCTGATCGACCTGCTGGGCAAGCTGGGCACCGAGGACGACGCCTATCACGCCACCGCACTGGTCATGATCGATTACGAGGCCGAGGGCGTCGAGTCCCCCGAGGACGAGGTGGACAGCGTCGAAAAGGCAGAATCGGAAATGCTTTTCGAGATCGTCGACGTGGCCACCGCCGCGGTCGACGAGGCGCTCGCGGCGCTGCCCGACATCGCGATCCGCCACGATGTGGTGCCACCGCAACTGCAGCCGGCCAGGTTCCTGGCCATCATGGCCAACCGTGTCATCGACACCTCGCCGGTGACCCGACACCGGGAGGCGCGCCGCCGCCGCGACCAGGCGCCGGTCGGTTAGATCATCCGCGAGCTGGCTTTCGCCCGTGCGCTCCACCGGCCGTCGGCGAAACCCACCGTCACCGGATGCCGGAACGCGTCGCTGACATGCTCGGTGGTGACGGTGCTCCGCGCCGGTCCGATGGCCACCGTGCGGCCCTCACCGATCAGCAGCGCATGGGTGGTGCTGGTGGGCAGTTCCTCCAGGTGATGGGTCACCAGGATCGACGCCATCTCGGGATGTGTGACATCCAGGGTGTCAATGGTTTCCAACAGTTGCTCGCGGGCGGCCACATCCAGGCCGGTGCTGGGTTCGTCGAGAAGCAGCAGCTGCGGTTCGGCGATCAGGGCGCGCGCGATCAACGACCGTCCGCGCTCGCCCTGCGACAGTGTCGGCCAGGTGGCGTCGGCGCGCGCCGACAGTCCGACGGTGTCGATCAGTTCATCGGCCCGGCGCACCTGCTCGGGGCTGGGGGTCCAGCGTGCCGCGGTGTCGACGGTGGCAGTGAATCCGGTGAGCACCACCTCGCGCACCGTCAGCGGGTATTGCAGCCGGTGCCGCGGATTGACGTGCCCGATGGATCGGCGCAACACGGACAGGTCGGTGCGCCCCATCTGGCCGCCCAGGATGCGCACGGTGCCGCTGCTCGGAAACGTCACCGCCGCACAGAAACCCAGCAGCGTGCTCTTACCGGCGCCGTTGGGTCCCAGCAGCGCCCAATGTTCGCCGGCCTGCACCGTCAACGAGATGCCGTCGATGATCTGCTTGCCGTCGCGACGGAAGGTGACATCGGTGATCTCCAGGACGGGGGTCATGAGAAGGACTCCTTGAGTGCGCTCAGGTGGGTGCGGCTGGCCGCGGCCGCCGCAGCGGGGGATCGGGCGGCGATGGCGGCGGCCAGTTCCTGGTGACAGGCGTGGTCAGCGGCTTCGCTGGCCACCGGTGCGATCTTGAGCATGTCGATCATGGCGGTGCGCAGTCGCGGCAGGAAGGCATCGAAGAGTCCGGAGAGCACGTCGTTGTGCGCGGCGGCGATCACCGCGCGGTGAAACGCCATATCGGCGTCCACGTGTGCGGGCACCGACTGACCCCGGACGCCGCGGGCGGCCAGCGTGCGCCGGATGTCGCGCAGGTCCGCGGGGGTGCGGCGGGTGGCGGCCAGCGCCGCAGCCTCGGCCTCGATGGCGATGCGGGCCTCGATGACCGCGGCGATCGTGGTGYGCCGCAGCACGGCATCCCAGTCCTCGGTGGCATCTACTGCGGTGACGAACACCCCCGCACCCTGCCGGCTTTCCAGGACCCCCCGGCCGGCGAGTTCGCGGATGGCTTCACGCAGGGTGGAGCGTCCGACGCCGAGTTGGGCGGCCAGCGTGGTCTCGCCGGGGATTCGGTGCCCGAGCGGCCACTCGCCGTCGCGGATGCGGGTCAGCAGCAGTTCCGCGGCCTGGGCCGCCAGCGGGTGGCGTTGGACCTGAGCGGCCATCGTGACCCCAACCTCTCTACTTGTCTGAGGAGTTGAGGTACAGTCTAGCCATCATGACGCGCCAGCTTCTCCTTCGCCGCCTCGGCAGGGCCTGACCGACCGGCCCCCTGTCGTGGGGCCACGTCGTGCCGGTCGGATTTTCATCGACCGAATGGGAAGCAATCGTGAACTGGAATCGTCAACAACGCTCACCGATGCCGTGGCACCGATACGCCGGCGTCTACGACCGGGTGGAAGTGCCTCTGCGACAACGCCACTGGCCCGATGCCCGGCTCACCGAGGCGCCGCTGTGGGTGCCGGTGGACCTGCGCGACGGCAATCAGGCACTGGCCGAACCGATGGATCCCGCCCGCAAGAGGCGGTTCTTCGAACTGCTGGTGAGCATGGGCTACAAGGAGATCGAGGTCGGTTACCCGTCGGCGTCGCAGACCGACTATGACTTCGTCCGGCTCATCGCCGGATCCGACATCGCGCCGGCCGATGTCACCATCGTGGTCTTCACCCCGGCCCGGCGCGACCTCATCGAACGCACCCTGCAGTCTGTGCGCGGTATCGGCAATGACGTGGTCATCCACCTGTACACCGCCACCGCGCCGGTGTGGCGGAACACGGTGCTGGGCAAGGACCGCGACGACCTGCGTGAGCTGATCACCGCCGGCGGCCGCGATGTGCTCGAATTCGCCGGCGACCGGCCCAACATCCGGTTCGAGTTCTCCCCGGAGGTCTTCAACCTCACCGAACCCGACTATGTGCTGGAGATCTGCGATGCCATGACCGGTCTGTGGGATGCGACACCGCAGCGACCGGTGATCCTGAACCTGCCGGCCACCGTCGAAGTGGCCACCCCGAACGTCTACGCCGATCAGATCGAATACATGCACCGCAATATCGCCCGCCGCGACAGCGTCATCCTGTCGGTGCACCTGCACAACGACCGCGGCACCGGGGTCGCCTGCGCCGAACTGGCGGTGCTGGCCGGCGCCCAGCGGGTGGAGGGCTGCGTGTTCGGCAACGGCGAACGCACCGGCAACGTCGACATCGCCACCCTGGCACTCAATCTGTACGCCCAGGGGGTGGACCCGAAGATCGACTTCTCCGATATCGACGCGATCGCCCGCACCGTCGCGCACTGCACCCGGATGCCGATTCACGAACGGCACCCCTACGTGGGCGATCTGGTGCACACCGCGTTCTCCGGCACACACCAGGACGCCATCAAGAAGGGGCTGGCCGAGCATCGCGACCGGGCCGCCGGGGCCGGTCGAGCGGAGAACGAAATCGACTGGCGGGTACCGTATCTGCCCATCGACCCGGCCGATATCGGCCGTACCTACGACGCGGTGATCCGGGTCAATTCACAGTCCGGCAAAGGCGGCATCGCCTATCTGCTGCACGCCGACCACGGGCTGGAACTGCCGCGGCGGCTGCAGATCGACTTCGCCCGGCGCGTGCAGGCGCACACCGACGACAGCGGCGCCGAGATCGGCGCGGCCGAACTGTACGAGCTGTTCGAGGCGACCTACCTGAGCTCCGAAGGTCCGGTGCAGCTGAAGGGCTGGCACACCGGCAGCGACGAGGTCACCGAGATCAGCCTCATCGTCGACGGGGGCGTCCACACCAGCTCGCACCGCGACATCGGACCCGTCGAGGCGCTCGTCCGGGCGCTGGCCGCGGCCGGGCATCCGGTGGAGATCCTCGGCCTGACCCAGCAGTCGATCGGCGCCACCGCCATCACCTATCTGGAGGCGCGGTCCGGGTGGGCGTGCGGGCGCAGCGATTCGGTGCTGGGCGCCTCGATGGCGGCGGTGCTGCGGGCGGTCAACGCGCCCTGAGCACCTCGAGCGCCTTGTCGGCGTGGGTGTCCATGCTGAACTCGCTGGAGATGACCTCGAGCACGGTGCGGTCGGTGTCGATCACGAACGTCGTCCGCTTGACCGGCATCAGCTTGCCGAGCAGACCACGCTTGACCCCGAACTCGGTGGCGATCTTCCCGTCGGCGTCCGAGAGCAGCGGGTAGTCGAAACGCTGCTGATCGGCGAACTTGGCCTGCTTCTCCACCGCGTCGGTGCTGATACCCACCCGGGATGCGCCCACGGCGGCGAACTCGGCGGCCAGGTCACGGAAGTGGCAGGCCTCCTTGGTGCAACCGGGTGTCATCGCGGCGGGGTAGAAGAACAGCACCACCGGTCCGTCGGTGAGCAGCGCGGACAGGCTGCGCCTGGTGCCGGTCTGGTCGGGCAGTTCGAACTCGGCCACGCGGTCACCGGTCTTGATTAGCGTCACGGCTGCCCACGCTACGCCGAACGCCTTTCCGGCGTCTGGGAGGATTGGGTCCGTGCAATCCAACACCGCCACGCTGGCCGTCACCACGCCGCGCGAGGACTTCCGGGAACTTGCCGCCGGGCACCGGGTGGTTCCGGTGACCCGCAAGGTGCTGGCCGACAGCGAGACACCGCTGTCGGCGTACCGGAAGCTGGCCGACAACCGGCCCGGCACGTTCCTGCTGGAATCCGCCGAGAACGGCCGGTCCTGGTCGCGGTGGTCGTTCATCGGCGCCGGCGCGCCGTCGGCGCTGACGGTCCGCGACGGCGAGGCGGTTTGGCTGGGCGCCACGCCGCAGGGCGCACCGTCCGGAGGTGACCCGCTCGTCGCGCTGCGCACCACCCTGGACCTGCTGGCCACCGCCGCGCTGCCCGGCCTGCCGCCGTTGTCCTCAGGGCTGGTCGGCTACTTCGCCTACGACATGGTGCGCCGGCTGGAACGGCTCCCGGAGATCGCCGTCGACGATCTGTTGCTGCCCGACATGCTGCTGCTGCTGGCCACCGATATCGCCGCCGTGGACCACCACGAGGGCACCATCACCCTGATCGCCAACGCGGTGAACTGGAACGGCACCGACGAACGGGTCGACGAGGCCTACGACGATGCGGTGGCCCGCCTCGACGTGATGACCGCCGCGCTCGGTGAGCCGCTGCATTCCACCGTGGCCACCTTCAGCCGACCGCAGCCGCAGTTCCGCGCGCAGCGCACCGTCGAGGAGTACAGCGCGATCGTGGACAAGCTGGTCGGCGATATCGAGGCCGGTGAGGCGTTCCAGGTGGTGCCCTCCCAGCGGTTCGAGATCGACACGAGCGCCGATCCACTCGACGTGTACCGGATGTTGCGGGCGACCAACCCGAGCCCGTACATGTACCTGCTCAATGTGCCGGATGCCGAAGGGGGGCTTGACTTCTCGATCGTCGGGTCCAGCCCGGAGGCGCTCGTGACCGTCAAGGACGGCAAGGCCACCACGCATCCGATCGCGGGGACCCGGTGGCGCGGGGACACCGAGGAGGAGGACGTGCTCCTGGAGAAGGAGCTGCTGGCCGACGAGAAGGAGCGTGCCGAGCACCTGATGCTGGTCGATCTGGGCCGCAACGACCTGGGCCGGGTGTGTCAGCCGGGCACGGTGCGGGTCGAGGACTACAGCCACATCGAGCGGTACAGCCACGTCATGCATCTGGTGTCGACGGTGACCGGGCATCTGACCGACGGGAAGACCGCGCTGGACGCCGTCACGGCGTGTTTCCCGGCGGGCACGCTGTCCGGGGCGCCCAAAGTGCGCGCCATGGAGCTCATCGAGGAGGTCGAGCTGACCCGCCGCGGTCTCTACGGCGGGGTGCTCGGCTACCTGGACTTCGCCGGCAACGCCGATTTCGCGATCGCGATCCGGACCGCTCTGATGCGCGCAGGCACCGCCTACGTCCAGGCGGGCGGGGGAGTCGTGGCCGACTCCAACGGGCCCTACGAGTACAACGAGTCCGCCAACAAGGCCAAGGCCGTGCTGAATGCGATCGCCGCGGCCGAGACGCTGGGTCAACCGTGATCCGGATCGCGCAGGCTCTCCTGGCTCTCAGCGCGTTGGCGCTGTGGGGGGCCTCGCGCCTGCCCTGGGTCGAGGTGAGCACATTCGACGGTCTCGGACAGCCCAAGACCTCGACGTTGTCGGGCGCGGCCTGGTCGACGGCACTGGTGCCGCTGGCGCTGGTGCTGCTGGCGGCGGCGGTGGCCGCTCTGGCGGTCCGCGGCCTGCTGCTGCGTGTGGTGGCGGTGCTGGTGGCGGTGTCGGGGGCGGGAATCGCCTATCTGGGCATCAGCCAGTGGGTGGTCCACGATGTCGCGGTGCGCGGCGCGGGCCTGGCCGAGGTCCCGGTCTCCGCGCTGGTGGGTTCCCAGCGCTTCTACTGGGGCGCCGGCGTGGCCCTGGTGGCGGCGGTGATTGCGCTGGTGGCGGCCGGATTGTTGATGCGTTCGGCGGCGACCGCACGGACATCGACGGCCCGCTATGTGGCGCCGGCGGCGCGCCGCGACGCGGTGCGCTCGGAAACGGCCGACGGGGCGGGTCCGGAGGGAATGTCGGAGCGGATGATGTGGGACGCGCTGGACGAGGGCAGCGATCCCACCCGCGAGCCGAACTCCCCGGATCCGGACAACCAGGGTCGGTGACAGAACGTGTGGCGCTGGCGACTAACCTTTCAGATATCAACTGGGTCGATACAGACCACTCCGGGGGGATCCCGGCCTACGGAAAAGGACGATGGCCAATGAGTTCGGCGACCGTGCTCGACTCCATCATCGAAGGAGTCCGCGCCGACGTTGCCACCCGTGAAGCCGCCGTGAGCTTCGCCGACATCAAGCAACGGGCCAAAGATGCGCGGCCGCCACTGGATGTGATGGCCGCGCTCCGTGTGCCCGGCATCGCTGTGATCGCCGAAGTGAAGCGTGCCAGCCCGTCACGTGGTGAGTTGGCGTCGATCGCGGATCCCGCGGAACTGGCGAAGGCCTACGAAGACGGCGGCGCCCGCGTCATCAGCGTGCTGACCGAGGAACGTCGCTTCAAGGGATCGCTGGACGATCTGGACAGCGTGCGTGCGGCGGTGTCGATCCCGGTGCTGCGCAAGGACTTCATCGTCGGCCCGTATCAGATCCACGAGGCCCGCGCGCATGGCGCGGACATGCTGCTGCTGATCGTCGCGGCGCTGGAACAGCGCGCCCTGGAGTCGATGCTGGATCGCACCGAATCGCTCGGGATGACCGCGCTGGTCGAGGTGCACACCGAGGAGGAGGCCGACCGCGCCCTGCAGGCCGGCGCGACCGTCATCGGTGTCAACGCGCGCAACCTCAAGACCCTCGAGGTCGACCGCGACTGCTTCGCCCGGATCGCGCCGGGGCTACCGTCGAAGGTCATCCGAGTCGCCGAGTCCGGTGTCCGGGGCACCGCCGACCTGCTGGCCTACGCAGGTGCGGGTGCCGATGCCGTGCTGGTCGGAGAGGGCCTGGTCACCAGCGGTGACCCGCGCAGTGCCGTGTCCGACCTGGTCACCGCAGGCGCTCACCCGTCATGCCCGAAACCCGCCCGCTGATCGGCGATGAGCCGCTTGCGCGAAGAGAACAGATAACGATGGGCGACATCGCCGGCCCCCAGCTGCCACACACCAGCGCAGCCCTCGCCGAACCCACCAGTCATGATCCGGATGCCAAGGGGCATTTCGGGCCCTACGGCGGCCGCCTGGTCCCCGAGGCCCTGATGGCCGTCATCGAAGAGGTGACCGCGGCCTACGAGAAGGCGCGCAGCGACCAGACCTTCCTCGATGAGCTCGACCGTCTGCAGCGGCACTACAGCGGGCGCCCGTCGCCGCTGTACGAAGCCGAACGGCTCACCGAGCACGTCGGCGGTGCGCGAATCTTCCTGAAGCGAGAAGACCTCAACCACACCGGTTCTCACAAGATCAACAACGTGCTGGGGCAGGCGCTGCTGGCCCGCCAGATGGGCAAGACCCGGGTCATCGCCGAGACCGGTGCCGGGCAGCACGGCGTGGCGACCGCCACCGCATGTGCGCTGCTCGGGCTGGAATGCATCATCTACATGGGTGCCGTCGACACCGCACGCCAGGCGCTCAACGTGGCCCGGATGCGGTTGCTCGGCGCGCGGGTGGTGTCGGTGGAATCAGGGTCCAAGACCCTCAAGGACGCCATCAACGAAACATTCCGCGACTGGGTTGCCCACGCGGACAACACTTTCTACTGCTTCGGTACGGCCGCCGGCCCGCACCCATTCCCGCTGATGGTCCGCGATTTTCAGCGGATCATCGGGATGGAGGCCCGGGTGCAGATCCGTGATCAGGCCGGTCGGCTGCCGGATGCAGTGACCGCATGTGTCGGTGGCRGGTCCAACGCCATCGGCATCTTCCACGCCTTCATCGATGACCCGGACGTCCGGCTCGTCGGGTTCGAGGCAGCCGGTGACGGCGTCGAGACCGGTAAGCACGCCGCCACCTTCACCGGCGGGTCACCGGGTGCGTTCCAGGGGTCGTTCTCCTACCTGTTGCAGGACGAGGACGGTCAGACCCTCGAATCCCATTCCATCTCAGCCGGTCTGGACTACCCCGGTGTCGGCCCCGAGCATGCGCTGCTCAAGGATTCCGGCCGTGCCGAGTACCGGCCCATCACCGATACCGAAGCCATGGATGCGTTCCTGCTGCTGTGCCGGACCGAAGGCATCATCCCGGCGATCGAGTCGGCGCACGCGGTGGCCGGCGGTATGAAGGTGGCTGCTGAACTCGGGCCCGGCGCGATCGTCGTCGTGAACCTGTCCGGGCGCGGCGACAAGGACGTGGAGACCGCAGGAAAGTGGTTCGGGTTGTTGGACGGTGATTCGTGAGTCGGCTCGCCGGAGTGTTCGACGGCTGCCGCGCTGAGGGCCGCTCGGCGCTCATCGGCTATCTGCCGACCGGCTATCCGGATGTCGAGACGTCGATCGCTGCGATGACGGCCATGGTCGAATCCGGCGCCGACATCATCGAGGTCGGGGTGGCGTACTCCGATCCCGGCATGGACGGACCGACCATCGCGCGGGCCACCGAGGCGGCGCTGGCCGGCGGGGTCCGGGTCTACGACGCGCTGCGGGCCGTGGAGGCCATCAGCAACGCCGGGGGTCACGCCGTGGTGATGACCTACTGGAATCCGGTGCTGCGCAAGGGTGTTGACACCTTCGCGCGGGATCTGGCGTCCGCGGGCGGACTCGGCCTCATCACTCCTGATCTCATCCCGGACGAAGCGGAGGACTGGATTCGGGCGTCGGAGCAACACGACCTCGACCGGATTTTTCTGATCGCGCCGTCGTCCACCCCGGAGCGGCTCGCCGCAACGGTCGAGGCTTCGCGCGGGTTCATCTACGCGGCGTCGACGATGGGTGTCACCGGTGCGCGCGATGCCGTGTCGAACGCCGCGCCGGAACTGGTGAGCCGGGTCAAGGCGATCTCGGATATCCCGGTCGGTGTCGGCCTGGGTGTGCGCTCGCGTGAGCAGGCCGCCGAGATCGGCGCCTACGCCGACGGCGTGATCGTCGGTTCGGCGCTGGTGTCGGCCCTCGACGAAGGTCTGCCCGCGGTGCGGGCCCTGACCGCCGAGCTCGCCGAGGGCGTGCGCCAGGCGGTGCGTGCATGACGGTGACGACGCTGGCCTACATCCCCAGCCCGGCGCAGGGTGTCTGGTTCATCGGTCCCGTCCCGCTGCGCGCATACGCGCTGTGCATCATCATCGGCATCGTCGCGGCGCTGGTCATCGGTGACCGCCGGTGGGAGGCCCGCGGCGGCGAACGTGGCGTCATCTACGACATCGCGTTGTGGGCGGTGCCTTTCGGCCTGGTCGGTGGGCGGATCTATCACGTGCTGACTGACTGGCCGACCTACTTCGGCGCCGGTGGCGCGGGACTGGGTGCGGCGTTCCGGATCTGGGACGGCGGCCTGGGTATCTGGGGCGCGGTGGCCCTCGGTGGCGTCGGCGCGTGGATCGGCTGCCGGCAGCGGGGAATTCCGTTGCCCGCGTTCGGCGATGCGATTGCACCGGGAATCATTCTGGCGCAGGCGATCGGCCGGTTGGGTAACTACTTCAACCAGGAGCTGTACGGGCGGGCAACGACCCTCCCGTGGGGTCTGGAGATCTACGAACGCCGTGACGCCGCTGGGTTCCGCGACTCTCTGAACGGTGTGTCGACAGGGGAGTTGGTCGGTGTCGTCCATCCGACGTTCCTGTACGAACTGCTGTGGAATCTGCTGATCTTTGCGTTGCTGATCTGGATCGACCGGCGCTACAAGCTCGGCCACGGCAAGGTGTTCGCGCTGTATGTCGCCGGGTACTGCCTGGGCCGGTTCTGGATCGAGTTGATGCGCAGTGATACCGCGACGCTGATCGCCGGGATCCGGGTCAACTCGTTCACCTCGACGTTCATCTTCATTGCGGCCGTGGTCTACGTCATGGTGGCGCCCAAGGGTCGCGAGGATCCGGAATCGCTGCGTGGCAAGGACAACGCCGACGAGGAGTCGGCGGTCGACGAGGTGGCCACCGAGGTGATCGCGGTGGGTGCCGGCGCGGGTGTGGTCGCTGCCGCCAAGGTCGCTGGTGCTGCCGAAGGCGAGGACTCGGACAAAGCCGATCCCGTCGAGGGAGCCAAGGTGGCTGACGCCGCCGACGAGGCTGACGAGGTGGAAGAGCCTGTCGAGACGGAAGTTCTAGTGATCGCCGAGCCCGAGCCCGAGGGTGACTCTGTGGCTGCTGCCGAGGCAGCAGTCGAAGAACCGGTCGAAGCGACCGTGACCGATGCCGATGCCGATGGCCATGCACCCGATGCACTGGAGACCTCGGCCGCGGAGGTGACATCGGAAGCCGCGGTGTCTGAGGTCTTGACCGCACAGCCGCGTGTGGCCRCCGACGAGCCGGCACAGGTTGGGGAATCCGCTGATGCTGACGAGGCTGAGGCCGAAGAGCCCGTTGTCGAGGCTGAGTCCGCTGACGTTGAGGAGTCACCCGAGGCTGAGGCAGCSGACGCATCGGTTGCTGCCGAGACCGAGGCTGAGGCCGAGTTGGCTGAGAGCGACTCCGACGAAGCGGCAGTGTCTGAGGCTCAGACCGAAGAGCCCGCCGCCGACGCCGAAGAGGAGCCTGCCGCAGATGAGCCGGCAGAGCCTGAGGTGGAGGAGTCACCCGAGGCCGAGGCAGCCGACGCATCGGTTGCCGCCGACGATCCCGCTCTAGCTGAGGGATCCGCCGTGGCTGAGGCCGAGGTGGCTGAGAGCGACTCCGATGAAGCGGCAGTTTCTGAGGCTGAGACCGAAGAGCCGCCCGCCGCGGAGGTGACATCGGAAGCCGCGGTTTCCGACGTCTTGACCGCACAGCCGCCTGTGGCCGCCGACGAGCCGGCGCAGGTTGGGGAATCCGCTGATGGTGACGATGCTGAGGCCGAAGAGCCCGTTGTCGAGGCTGAGTCCGCTGACGTTGAGGAGTCACCCGAGGCTGAGGCAGCGGACGCATCGGTTGCTGCCGAGACCGAGGCTGAGGCCGAGTTGGCTGAGAGCGACTCCGACGAAGCGGCAGTTTCTGAGGCTCAGACCGAAGAGCCCGCCGCCGACGCCGAAGAGGAGCCTGCCGCAGATGAGCCGGCAGAGCCTGAGGTGGAGGAGGCTGAGGGCGACGAGCTGACCGAGGCCGATGAACCATCGGCCGACGAGACCGAGACTGAGAGCGAGCCGGACTCCGCTGCTACGGATTCCGCGGCCGATGCACCTGCCGAAGCCACACCTGCCGAATCCAGCAGGGAGACAAAGAGCCTCGGCGAACGCTTCCGTAAGCCGCGGTGGTTCCGCCGCAACAGCTGACCGGCCTAGGGATCCTCATCAGGGGGTCTGAGCAGTTCCTCCGGATGATGGAAATGGTTCAGGGTGTCCTGACCGACATCGAGCAACGGTGGCGGGTGCCAGTGGACGCGGCCATCGTTGCCGATCGAATTGGTCCATCCGGTTTCGAAGGCCAGCTGGTTGTCCGACCCGCACCCGAGTCCGAGACCGGTGATATCGGTGCGGCCCCCACGGACCCAGTCCAGGTCGGCATGCATCCCCTCGCAATCGATACCCGCGACAGGGCAGTTCGGCATGGTGCACCCGCGGTCACGGGAGATCATCACCAAGCGCTGCGCTTTGGAGGCCAGGCGCTTGGTCCGTCCCAGGTATAACGGTTCAGCCGTGTGCTCCCGATACACGATCAGGTAATGGTGGGCATGGGCGGCCAGCCGGATCAGGTCGCGGATGGGCATCGTCGTCCCCGCAGAAGTCCTGGCAATTCCGGCCGCATCCTGCAATTCGCCCAAGGTGGTCGACACGACGACGGTCACCGGCAGACCGCCATGCTGGCCGAGCCGCTTGGACATCAAGGCATCACGCATCACCGCTTTGAGAGCGTCATGGTTGCGCTGGGCTTTGGTGCGGGTGTCGCGGGCTGATGCGGTCAGGTTGTCGGGAACGGCATCGAACGCCGAACGGCGCTCGGCCAGCTCGTCGGTCGACAACCCTGCGTCAGCCATCGCGTCATCCAGTGCGGTCCGGCGTTCGGCAAAGGGCTCCGGCGGATGGTCGATCAACTCGGCAAGCACGCTGGCGTCGTCGGGAAACCAATTCTCCTCGGGCGGCACCGGACTCGGCTGGGCTGGCCTGGGTTCGGCCGGCGCCTCCGGCGGCATCGGCTCCGCGTCCGGTGACACCCCGGCGTCATCCATCAGGGGATTCGGCACCGGATTGTTCACCGGCTCGGCGTCGGCGGGATTGTTCACTCCCGGTGCACCCCAGACCTGGGTGATGGTCTTCAGGTAGGCGCCCAACTCGGCGTCGACGTGGCCGCTGACCCGGATCATCCCATCGACATCCTGACGCCCAAAGGTGATTCCGCGCTTGCGCGTGGCCAGGTCCGGACCGTCCCCGTCCGGATTGAGGGTGTTGAGCGCGTACGTCGCGAGTTCACGGAGCGTATGCGGGGTGATCCCGGTCGCGGCGGTGGCCAGCACGCCTTCCAGTTCGGCGCACGCAGCCGGGTCGGCGTGTTTGGCGGCGGTGGTCAACGCCTTGCGGATCTCCCGCACGTGTTCGCGGTTGATGGCCCCGTCGGCCAGTGCGTCCGCACAGGCCGGCAATGCAGCCTCCAAGAGCTCGCCGTCCATCCCGTGGCGCGGCCCGAGGTCGCGCGCATCCGCGAGTCGCCGATCGGCCTCGTCCTTGGAGATCCGCATCCGGGTGCACAGGATCTCTGCCCAGGTTCGCGCACCAACGTCTTTCGGGGTCGCCTGGGCTTGTAGGGCCGCCAGGATCCGGTGATCCGCCACGGCAGTGGTCCGCGCCCGATGCTCGCGCCGGGACTGCAACTCGAACAACTCGGCCGGCGTCATCCGCGCGAAATTCAGTGTGGCCAACTGCTCGCAGGCCGAATCATAGGCATCGAAGGCCGCCAGCACGGCCTCCCGATCCAATACCTGATTCGCAAGCATGTTCGAATTCTATCGAGAAACTTCGGCGCGCAAAGAAGTTGTCCACAAGCAGATCGGCTATCCACAGATCCAGAAAAAGTATTGGCGCGCAACCACTTCGAGGAGTACGCGCAGCAGCTACGTGCTGATCTGGATCCGGCCGTCGACCTCGGAAACCGGATAGCTGCGCACCGGTGCGCCACCGGCGGCCTCGACACCGGTGCACATGTCGTAGGTCGCGCCATGGAGGGGGCACACCACCACGGATTCGTCAGCCAGCCCGTCCGCCAAGGGGCCCCCCTTGTGCGGGCACACCGCGTCCAGCGCGCGCAACGACCCGTCGCGCAACCGGAAAACCGCGATCTGGCTGTCCGCCACGGCGAACGTCCGGCCCTCACCCACCGGAACCTGGGAGACCGGCCCGAGATCACTCATCGCACCGGCACCTGCGGCAGCGGCAACAACGGCAGCGACGTCCGGAACTGCCCCTCGGTCGCGGGTTCCCGTCCGTCCAACCACGGATCCCGGTATGCGTCAATCGATTTCTGCATCCGCGCATCCAGTCCCTCGGCGAGCCCCTCGGTGTCCTCGACCACCACTGCCCGAATGTGATCGATGCCCACCCTCGGCACCCACGCGTAGGTCCGCTCCAGCCAGTTCGCATCCTCGCGGTAGTACTGCAGGAAGCGGCCGGTCAGTGTCATCACCTCGTCGGCCGAGTCGACGGTGGCCATCAGATCGCCCTTGCGGATATGGGCGCCCGCGGCACCGCCGACGTAGATCTCCCAGCGTCCCCCGTCGACAGCCACCACACCGAGGTCCTTGCACAGCGACTCGGCGCAGTTGCGCGGACACCCGGTCACGGCGAGTTTCATCTTGGCCGGGCTGGCCAGACCCTGGAACCGCTCCTCAAGGGCAATGCCGAGCGCGGTCGAATCGCCCACACCGAACCGGCAGAAGTCGCTGCCCACACAGGTTTTCACGGTCCGGAAGCTCTTGCCGTAGGCGTAGCCGGATGGCATCTCCAGATCAGCCCATACCCCGGGCAGATCCTCTTTGCGGATGCCCAGCAGATCGATGCGTTGTCCGCCCGTGCATTTGATCATCGGGATGGCGTACTTGTCGGCCACATCGGCGATGCGCCGCAACTGCCACGCGCTCGTCACGCCGCCCTTCATCTGCGGGACCACCGAGAAGGTGCCGTCCCGCTGGATGTTGGCGTGCACCCGGTCGTTGATGAACCGCGAATCCCGCTCGTCGACGAACTCGTCGGCCCACATCAACTCCAGCAGCGACGCCAGCGCCATCTTCGATCCGGCGTCGTGTTTGCCGTCGGGTGCCAGCGCGTTGAATACCGAAGAGACCGAGTGTAGTTGCAATTCGCGGATCAACCGCATCAGCTCCGGCTTGGCGTACGGCACACCCGGCACATACCAGGACGCCGACGGATCCTCGGTGACCGCACCGTCCGCGGCCCATTCGACGACCTGCCCGACCAGTTCCTTGCACGACCCACAGCCCTTGCCGGCCTTGGTCTGCGCCATGACGCCGGTCACCGAGGTGGTGCCGGCCCTGACGCACGCCACCAGCGCACCCTTGGATACGCCGTTGCAGTTGCACACCTGCGCGTCCTCGGCCAGTTCGGCCACGCCGACGGCGATATCCGGTGTGCCGATGTCGAACATCAGCGCCACCCGCTCGTCGGGCAACGGCAGCCCGTTGTCGAAGGCCTGGGTCAGGAACGACACCTTGCTGACGTCGCCGATCAGCGTGGCGCCCACCAGCTTCCCGTCCCGGATGACGATGGTCTTGTACACACCGTGCTTGGGTTCGGAGTACTGGACGAACTCGTCGTCGGGATGTTCGGGGCCCTTGACCCCCATCGACGCGACGTCCACGCCGGCCACCTTGAGCTTGGTGGCCACCCGCGAACCGTGGTAGGCGGCTTTGCTGTCGGTGCCGGTCAGATGGTCGGCCAAGACCTTCGCCTGCTCCCACAACGGTGCGACCAGACCGTAGACCTGCCCGCGGTGCTGTGCGCATTCGCCGACCACGTAGATATCGTCATCGTCGACCGAACGCATGTGGTCGTCGGTGACGATGGCCCGCTCGACGGTGAGCCCGGCGCGTTGCGCCAGTCCGACATTGGGCCGGATGCCCGCCGCGATCACCAGCATGTCGCAGTCCAGCCGCTCACCGTCGGCGAACACGATGCCGGTCAGCTTGCCATCCTCGACCAGCACCTCTGTCGTCCGCTTCGATGTGTGCACACCGATGCCCAGGCCCTCGACCGACTTGCGCAGGATGTTGCCGGCGGGGTCGTCGAGCTGTGCGTTCATCAGCGTGGACGCCGCATGCACCACATCCACTGCCAATCCGCGGCTCTGTAGCCCGCGGGCGGCCTCGAGCCCGAGCAGTCCGCCGCCGATGACGACGGCCTTGGTGCGGTGGGCGGCCTCGGCGATCATCGCCGAGGTGTCATCGAGGGTGCGGAAACCGAAGACGCCGTCGGCCATGTTCTTGTCGTCGGCCCACAGGCCGGTCATCGGCGGAAAGAAGGACCGGCTGCCGGTGGCCAGGATCAGCTTGTCGTATCGCACCCGGGAGCCGTCGTCGGCGAGCACCATGTGACCGAAGGAATCGATGCGCACCACCCGCACCCCGGCTCGCAGGTCGATGTGGTTGTCGGTGTACCAGTCCAGCGCGTTGAGGTAGATCTCGGACGGATCATCCTTACCGGCAAGAACATTCGACAGCAGAATCCTGTTGTAGTTGCCGTAGGGTTCGTCGCCGAACACCGTGATGTCGAACTTCTCGCCGCCGCCCCGAGCCAGCACATCCTCGATGGCGCGGATGCCGGCCATACCGTTGCCGACCACCACCAGGCGCGCCTTCGCGGTGGACGCCGGACGGCCGGTGCGAATGACTGCTTCGGTGACGGTCATCTACACCTCGACCAGGCCGAGATCGAGAATGACTGTGCCCGAGCATCCCTCGGGCGCGGAGATGTGCAACTCGAGCACCGTGTCGGCCAGCAGATCCTCGACGACGCGCAGTGCGACGTGGGTGGCGCCCCTGGCGGCAATGGGGAAGTAGCGCATCGGGACACCGTCGCGGACCAGCACCACCGAGACCATCTGTTTGGTCGAGTTCCCGCCGCGGAAGTAGACCGGTTGGGTGACGATGCCCGCGGGCACGACGTATCTCAACGTGTCGTGGATCGGCACCGGCTTGTCCAAACCGGCCCCTTCGAAGGGAAAGGCGCCCTGCAGGAACTGTGGTGTGCTGCCATCGCTCATGCTTCAGCGAAGCTAAGGGGCGTTTGTTTCGGATTCGTTTCAGAAGTGCGTCGCCCATGAATACCGTGGCGCACCGAGTGGGATACGCCCGATGTGAGTAGGTGTTGACAAACCCGACACGGTGGGGCAACCGAGGCGGAATGGCCGAAACATAGTTTCTGCTCAACCGATTCCGCTTCTGGGAGGAACTAGTGCCTACAACAAGCCGCAACCGTGACATCGCTCACTGGGATGYCGAGGACGTCGACGCCTGGGACGCGGGGGGCAAAGACATCGCCAAGCGGAATCTCATCTGGTCGATCTTCGCCGAACACGTCGGTTTCTCGGTGTGGTCGATCTGGTCGGTGATGGTGCTGTTCATGCCGCAGGACGTGTACGGCATCGACCCCGCCGGGAAGTTCTACCTCGTCGCGATCCCGACGCTCGTCGGTGCGTTCATGCGCATCCCGTACACCATTGCGCCCGCCCGGTTCGGTGGCCGCAACTGGACCATCGTCAGCGCGCTGCTGCTGCTGATCCCGCTGGTGCTGACCCTGTGGGTGATGGCTCAACCCGGCGCGTCGTACACCACGTTCATGATCATCGCGGCCTTCGCCGGCTTCGGCGGCGGCAACTTCGCCTCGTCGATGACCAACATCAACGCATTCTATCCGCAGCGACTCAAGGGCTGGGCGCTCGGCTTGAACGCCGGCGGCGGCAACATCGGGGTGCCGGTCATCCAGCTCATCGGACTGCTGGTGATCGCCACCATCGGCAACACCGCGCCCTACCTGGTCTGCGCCATCTACCTGGTGCTTGTCGGTCTTGCCGCCCTCGGTGCGGCCGTCTTCATGGACAACCTGGGTAATCAGCGCTCCAACCTGGGAGCCATGGTCGAGGCGATGCGCTACAAGCACTCCTGGGTGATGAGCTTCCTCTACATCGGCACCTTCGGTTCGTTCATCGGGTTCTCGTTCGCCTTCGGTCAGGTGCTGCAGATCAACTTCCTGGCCGGTGGTGACACCCCGGCGCAGGCTTCGCTGCATGCCGCCCAGATCGCCTTCCTGGGACCGCTACTCGGCTCCATCTCACGGCCGTTCGGCGGCAAGCTGGCCGACAAGATCGGTGGCGGCAAGATCACCCTCTACGTGTTCGTCGCAATGATCTTCGCCGCAGGCATCCTGGTGGCCGCCGGCGTGCTCGACGACTCGGCCGCCGGCGCACCCACCGGCACCCAGATGGGCGCCTACGTCGCCGGATTCATCCTGCTCTTCATCCTGTCCGGGTTGGGCAACGGATCCACCTACAAGATGATCCCGTCGATCTTCGAGGCCAAGGCCCAGAACCACGACGAGTGGAGCAAGGACGAGAAGGCAGCCTGGTCGCGCAGCATGTCCGGGGCCCTGATCGGCTTCGCCGGCGCGGTGGGAGCCCTGGGCGGGGTGTTCATCAACATCGTGCTGCGGATGTCCTACGTCAGCGACGCGAAGTCGGCCACCAACGCGTTCTGGGTGTTCCTCGGCTTCTATGTGGTGTGCGCCATCGTCACCTGGTTCGTCTTCCTGCGGATGGGAGCCGCCCGCCAGGCGGCCCGGGACGATCTGCTGCCCGAGCAGGCAGTCACCGCTTGACACCTGGGAGTTCCATCGCCAACACACCGCCTCGCAGCGGGCTCACCGAGGGGGTGAGCCCGCTGTGAGGTCGAGTTTTCTTCGCGATAACGTCGGCTCAAAGGAACCGGAACAGTGCCCGCCCACGATGGTCGTATGACAGCGGCCGCGGGGGAGACGACACGTACCGCGTGCTCGTACTGCGGTGTGGGCTGCGGCATCGAGATCACCACCGCACCGGATGCGGTCACCGGGCTCCCGGTCATCGCGAAGGTCAGCGGGGACAAGCTGCACCCCACCAACTTCGGCAGGTTGTGCACCAAAGGCGCCACCCACGCCGAGATGATGGCCGCCACCGACGGCCGGTTGACGACGGCCCTGGTGCGTGGGGCACGCGGCGCCGAACCCGAACCGGTGCCGGTGGATACGGCCGTCGCCGAGGCGGGCCGACGACTGCGGGCGATCATCGACGAGCACGGACCAGACGCCGTCGCGCTGTACGTGTCCGGTCAGATGTCCATCGAGGCGCAGTATCTGGCGACCAAACTGGCCAAGGGCTATCTGCGCACGGTGCACATCGAATCGAACTCCCGGTTGTGCATGGCCAGCGCGGGGACCGGCTACAAACAGTCGCTGGGTTCGGACGGCCCGCCCGGGTCCTACACCGATTTCGACTCGGCCGATTTGTTCTTCGTCATCGGCGCGAACATGGCCGACTGCCATCCGATCCTGTTCCTGCGGATGGCCGACCGGCTCAAGTCCGGTGCCAAACTCATCGTGGTCGACCCGCGGCGTACCGCCACCGCGGACAAGGCCGACCTGTACCTGGCGATCAAACCCGGCACCGATCTGGCACTGCTCAACGGACTGCTGCACCTGCTCGTCCAGAACGGCGACATCGACCAGGATTTCATCGCCGAGCACACCGAGGGCTGGGACGCCATGCCGGCCTTCCTGGCCGACTACCCGCCCGACCGGGTCGCCGAGATCACCGGAATCCCCGAGGCCGACATCCGCACCGCCGCCGCGATGATCGCGGAATCGGGGGAGTGGATGACGTGCTGGACGATGGGCCTCAACCAGAGCACACACGGCACCTGGAACACCAACGCCATCTGCAATCTGCACCTGGCGACGGGCGCCATCTGCCGGCCCGGCAGCGGTCCGATGTCACTGACCGGACAACCCAACGCCATGGGTGGTCGCGAGATGGGCTACATGGGGCCGGGATTGCCCGGCCAGCGTGCCGTGCTGTCGGCCGAGGACCGGGAGTTCTGCGAGCAGCAGTGGGGGCTGGACCCCGGAACCATCCGCTCCGACGTCGGCCCCGGCACCATCGCGATGTTCGAGCAGGCGGCCGCAGGCGATATCAAGGCCTGCTGGATCATCTGCACCAATCCCGTTGCCACCGTGCCGAACCGATCGACCGTCATCACCGGACTCGAGACGGCCGAACTGGTGATCACCCAGGACGCCTACGTCGACACGGCCACCAACCGCTACGCCGACATCATGCTGCCCGCCGCGCTGTGGGCCGAGACCGATGCCGTCATGATCAACTCCGAGCGCAACCTCACGCTGCTGCAACAGTCGGTCCCGCCCGTCGGGGACGCCCGGGCGGACTGGGAACTGATCTGCGGTGTCGCCGAATATTTGGGTTTCGGTGCGGATTTCGCCTACAAGTCGGGCTCGGAGATCTTCGACGAGATCCGCCGGTTCGCCAACCCCCGCACCGGATACGACCTGCGCGGGGCCAGTTACGAGCGGCTGCGGGAGACCCCGTTGCAGTGGCCCTGCCCGCCCGGAGACGAGCACGACCGCCACCCGATCCGCTACCTCAACGA
Organism: Mycobacterium sp. P4_H6; assembly: GCF_056400845.1. Taxonomy (NCBI): domain Bacteria; kingdom Bacillati; phylum Actinomycetota; class Actinomycetes; order Mycobacteriales; family Mycobacteriaceae; genus Mycobacterium; species Mycobacterium sp. P4_H6. The sequence goes on from NZ_JBFUKN010000001.1 coordinate 97,406, forward strand.
CGGGGTGTCCCAGACCCTGCACATCGATGAGGACGGGCACCGGCCGCGCCTGGCGTTCGCGACACCGTCACGCCGGGCGAAGTTCCTGGCCCGCCCGCACATGGATGCCCGCGAGCTGCCCGACGACGACTACCCGATGGTGCTGAATACCGGCCGGTTGCAGCACCAGTGGCACACCATGACCAAGACCGGCCGGGTGGACAAACTCAACAAGCTCAACAGCGCACCCTTCGTGGAGGTGCACCCGGACGACGCTGCCGCACAGGGCATCACCAAGCAGCATCAGGTGGAGCTCACCTCGCGGCGCGGTCGAGCCGTGCTGCCCGTGCAGATCACCGACCGGGTGCAGCCCGGCAATGTGTGGGTGCCGTTCCACTGGAACGACGAACACGGCGAGTACCTGACGGTCAACGCCCTGACCAACGACGCCGTCGACCCAGATTCGCTGCAACCCGAACTCAAGGTGTGCGCGGTGCGGCTACGTCCGATTCCGCTGCAGCGACCCGACCCGTTCGGACTCGCGTCGGTCGCACCGGAGTTCAGCGAGGACGAGAAGTACTACCTGTCCGGGTTCTTCGCCGGTATGGAGGCCAACCCCGTTGGTGTACCGGTACTCCCGTCATCGGCACCGGTGCGCGCACAGGTCCGGTTGTGGGTGGACGGCCTGCTGGCCGGGACCTACTCCCGCGCGGAACCCGAACAGCCCACCGGGACCGGACCGATGGTGTTGTGGGCCTCCCAGACCGGGAACGCCGAGGAGTTCGCCGCCCAAGTGGCCGCCCGGTTGTCCGGTGCCCGGCTGATCACCATGAACGACGCCGCCCTGGAGGACCTTGCCGCGGCGGGCGAAGTGGTGATCGTCACCAGCACCTTCGGTGATGGCGGCCCGCCCGACAACGGCGCCGAGTTCTGGGACCGGTTGACGTCGGCGGACGCGCCCACCCTCGACGGTCTGCGGTACGCGGTCCTGGGCATCGGTGACCAGTCCTATGACAACTTCTGCGGACATGCCAAGGCGCTGGATGCCCGGCTGGCGGAGCTCGGAGCCGTCCGCTCTGTCGATCGCGCCGACTGCGAGATCTACGACGAGGCGCCGATGGCGGCCTGGGCCGACGAGGTGGTCGCCGGACTGGACGTCGCGCCGGTGGCGATCGCCCCGGCGACACCCAAAGCCCCGGTACCACTGACCCGTAACGCCCCGGTGCAGGCACCGCTGTGCCGCAACACCCGTCTCACGCCGCAGTCGGCGGCCAAAGAGGTACGTCAGTTCGGATTCGACATCTCCGAGCATGTCGCCGAACACGGTGCCGGCTACGACGTCGGCGACTCGCTCGGGGTGTTCGTCACCAACTCCGATGAGTCGGTGTCCGCGTGGCTCGCCGCGACGGGACTGTCCGGCAGCGAGATCATCGAGGTCGACGGCGCCGACACCGATCTGCGCGGCGCGCTCACCACTTCCTATGACATCTGCCGGGTCACCCCTAATCTGCTGAGCTTCGTCGCCGAACGCAGCCGCGACGCCAAGAAGCTGCGCAAATCCGGTGACAAGACGGCGTGGCTGGCCGGCCGCAACGGCCTCGACATCGTGCAGGAGTTCGCGCTGCGCGCCGAGCCGCAGGAATGGCAGGACGCGCTGGTGCGGCTGACCCCACGGCAGTACTCGATCTCGTCCAGCCCGCTGGTCAGCCCCCACGAGGTGCAGTTGACGGTGTCGGTGGTGCGCTACCGCAGCGCACGCGGAGAGAACCGCGGCGGTGTGGCCTCGACGTATCTGGCCGACCGGGCGTCCTCGGTGCCCGTCTTCGTGCAACGCTCGCCGAACTTCCGGCCGCCCGCCGAGTCGGCCACCCCGATGATCATGGTCGGCCCTGGCACCGGGATCGCCCCGTTCCGCGGCTTCCTGCAGGAACGCCGTGCGCTGGGTCACGCCGGGCGCAACTGGCTGTTCTTCGGAGATCAGCACCGCGCCGAGAACTTCTATTACCGCGACGAACTGGAACACATGGTCGCCGACGGCCTGCTCAACCATCTCGACCTGGCGTTCTCCCGTGATCAGGCCAGCCGGATCTACGTGCAGCACAAGATGCTCGACGCCGGCGCCGAGCTGTGGCGCTGGATGGAGGACGGTGCGCACTTCTACGTGTGCGGTGATGCCACCAGGATGGCCCGCGATGTCGATGACGCCTTGATGAAGATCATCCGCACGTACGGCTCGATGTCGACCGAGGCCGCCCACGACTACAAGAAGGAACTGGTCGCCACCAAACGGTACGTACGCGACGTCTACTGATCGCTGCGAATAAAAATCGCCGCTTTGGCGTTGTTCCGCCGTAGGCGAAAGCAGATTTGGGTCAGGGAGACGATAGAAATGGCTTGGCACAGTGGTGACGTGGTGAYCGCCCGCCGCGAGATCGACGAAATGGACGTTCAGACGGTTCCCGAGGGTGCTGCCGGCACGGTCGAGGAGACGACCTTGTTCGGGCAGCCCAAAGTGGTCTGCTTCGACGTCCCCACCGTGTGGGGACCCAAACGTGCGTGCGTGCACGTGCACCGTGGAGATGTCGCGCTGGCCGGTTAAACGGCGTCGACATCCCGCACGGCGCCCTTGTCCGCGGACAGCGCCAGCGCCGCATACGCGCGCAGCGCCGCGGACACCGTGCGCTCGCGGTTCTTGGGCTTGTAGCCACCGGCGGCCTCCAGCGCGATGCGCCGGCGATCCAGTTCCTTATCGGGGACATCGACCTGGATGCTGCGGTGCGGGATGTCGATGGTGATCAGGTCACCGTTCTCCACCAGCGCGATGGTGCCGCCGGCGGCCGCCTCGGGGGAAACGTGGCCGATGGACAGGCCCGACGTGCCGCCGGAGAACCGGCCGTCGGTGATCAACGCACACTGGGCGCCGAGGCCACGGCCCTTCAAATAGGCTGTCGGATAGAGCATCTCCTGCATACCCGGGCCGCCCTTGGGCCCCTCGTAACGGATCACCACGACATCTCCGGGCTGCACCCGCTTGTTCAGGATGGCGTCCACCGCATCCTCCTGGGATTCCAGCACCACGGCCGGTCCGGAGAACTTCCAGATGCTCTCGTCGACGCCCGCGGTCTTGACGATGCAGCCGTCCACCGACAGGTTGCCGCGCAGCACCGCCAGCCCGCCGTCGGCGGAGTAGGCGTTCTGCAGGTCGCGGATGCACCCGTTTTCGGCGTCGGTGTCCAGGCTCTCCCACCGCTCGGACTGGGAGAACGCGGTCGCTGAGCGCACACACCCCGGCGCGGCGTGGAACAGTTCGACGGCCTCCGCCGAGGGGGAACCACCCCGGATATCCCACGCGCGCAACCACTCCGCCATCGATCCTGCGTGCACGGTGTGCACGGTCTCGTGCAGATGCCCGCCCCGCCACAGTTCGCCGAGGATCGCGGGGATACCGCCGGCGCGGTGCACGTCCTCCATCAGATAGTGGCCGTTGGGGGCGACCTTGCACAGGCAGGGGATCATCTGGCTGCGTTTCTCGATGTCCTCGAGGGTGTAGTCCAGTTCGGCCTCACGGGCGGCGGCCAGCAGGTGCAGCACCGTGTTGGTGCTGCCACCCATGGCGATGTCGAGCGCCATCGCGTTGTCGAAGGCGTCGCGGGTGGCGATGGCGCGCGGCAGCACGCTCGCGTCGTCGCGGTCGTAGTAGGCCCGGACGATGTCCATCACGGTGCTGCCGGCCTTCTCGTAGAGGGCGCGGCGCGCGGTGTGGGTGGCCAGCACCGAACCGTTGCCGGGCAGGGCCAGGCCGAGTGCCTCGGTGAGGCAATTCATCGAGTTCGCGGTGAACATGCCCGAGCACGAACCGCAGGTCGGGCAGGCGGCTTCCTCGATGCGGGCGATGTCGTCATCGGAGACATCGGTGTTGACGGCGTCGGCGATGGCGGACACCAGGTTCAGCCGGGTCTTCACGGTGCCGTCCACCAGGACGGCGGTGCCGCCCTCCATCGGGCCACCGGAGACGAAGACGGTGGGGATGTTCAGTCGCAGGGCCGCCATCAGCATGCCGGGAGTGATCTTGTCGCAGTTGGAGATACACACCAGGGCGTCGGCGCAGTGCGCGTTGACCATGTACTCCACCGAGTCGGCGATCAGTTCGCGCGAGGGCAGCGAATACAGCATGCCGCCATGACCCATGGCGATCCCGTCGTCCACGGCGATGGTGTTGAACTCGCGCGGCACCCCACCGGCGGCCGAGATGGCCTCGGACACGATCCGGCCCACGGGCTGCAGGTGGGTGTGCCCGGGCACGAACTCGGTGAAGCTGTTGGCCACCGCGACGATCGGCTTGCCGATATCGGAACCGGCCACACCGGCGGCGCGCAGCAGCGAGCGCGCTCCGGCCATGTTGCGACCGTGGGTGACCGTACGTGACCTCAATTCGGGCATGGCACCTACAGTCGCAGCGAGCGGGGCCACAGAGAAGACGGCGCTGATGCTAGTACCGGCACTACCAGTCTGAGGCCGGGAATAGGCTGGCGGTTATGGACAAGCGCGCGCAGCAGCGGCTCGCCCTCGGCGCGTTCCTGCGTGCCCGCAGAGAGGCCGCGCCGCGCGACGAGCTGGGGTTTCCCGAGGTGCCCAGGATGCGCACCAGCGGGCTGCGCCGCGAAGAAGTCGCGCTGTCCGCCGGGGTGAGCGTCACCTGGTACACCTGGCTGGAGCAGGGACGCGATATCAATCCCTCCAAGCAGGTGCTCGACGCGATTTCCGGTGCGCTGCGACTGACCCGGGCCGAGCATGACTACGTGCTCGCCCTCGGCGGCCACACGTCCGACCCGACCGTCTCTGCAGGCCCCACGCCGCCACACATCCAACGATTTCTGGACGCTCTTGCCGGCTACCCGGCCTTTGCGATCGGACCCACATGGACCATCGCAGCCTGGAACGCGGCGTACGCGGCCCTGTACCCCAACATCGCCGTCACCGACCCTGCCGACCGCAATCTGCTCTGGCTGGTGTTCATGGATCCCGCGATCCGGGAGCTGTTGCCGGACTGGGAAACCGACAGCCGACGGTTCCTGGCCGAGTTCCGCGCCGAGGCCGGGTCCCGGGTCGGGGAACCCTCCTACACCCAGCTGGTCGAACGTCTCCGCGAAGGAAGTGCGCATTTCGCCGCGGAGTGGATGGCGAGCAGTGTCGAGCGCTTCGCGTCCCGGGAGCGCAGATTCTTCCACCCCGGCGTCGGCGAACTGCTCCTCGAACATCATCAGCTGACTCCCGCGGACGCACCCGGGATACAGATCGTCGCGTACCTACCGCTGCCGGGAAGCAGTGCCTCCGAACGCTTGACACAGTTGATCAGCCAGTCCGAGAGCAGGGGGTAGACATGGAGCAGGACGCGATCGACCCGCAGGTGCGCGTCTACGCCTCCCGGGTGCACAACCTGCGGGCGGTCGACATGGCCGCACCCCGCAACTCCTTCGTGGCGTTCACCGGGGTGTCGGGGTCGGGGAAGTCCTCGCTGGCGTTCGGGACCATCTATGCCGAAGCGCAACGCCGCTACTTCGAATCCGTTGCCCCGTATGCCCGTCGGCTGCTGCTGCCCAGTGATGCGCCGAAAGTCGATGACATCACCGGCCTGCCACCGGCGGTGGCGCTGCAACAGCGCCGCGGGTCGACCAGCTCACGGTCGACGGTGGGCACCGTGACCACCTTGTCGAATCTGTTGCGGATGCTGTTCTCGCGCGCCGGCACGTTCCCGCCGGGCGCGACGGTGCGGCTGGACTCCGATGCCTTCTCCCCGAACACGACGGCGGGGGCATGCCCGGAATGCCACGGGCTCGGCCGCATTCACCGTGTCACCGAGGAGACTCTGGTTCCCGACCCGACGCTGACCATCCGTGAGGGGGCGGTGGCCGCGTGGCCCGGTGCCTGGCAGGGCCAGAACCTTCGCGACATCCTCATCACCCTGGGTTACGACATCGACAAGCCGTGGCGCAAACTCAGTAAACGCCAACGGAACTGGATCCTGTTCACCGAAGAGCAGCCGACGGTCGAGATCGATCCCAGCCAGCACCCGGTCACCGCCGACTACTACTACAACGGCACCTATTCCAGCGCCGAACGACACGTCCGCCATACCCTGGCCAACTCGCAGAGCGCGATGATGCGCCGACGGGTGCTGCAGTACGTCGACAGCGCCGACTGCCCGGTGTGCGGGGGCTCGGGACTGCGCCCCGAAGCGCTCGCGGTGACCTTCGCCGGCCGCAACATCGCCGAGCTCACCGCGATGCCGCTCACCGTGCTCGCCGAGGTGCTGACGCCTGCGGCCACCCGCACCCAGTTCGAGGCCGCCTACGAGTCCACCGAATCCGGGGAGTTCACCGAGGTTGCCACGATGATCGCCGCCGACCTGGTGGCGCGCATCGCCATCCTGGTCGATCTCGGCCTCGGGTACCTGAGCCTGAACCGGCGCACCCCGTCCGTATCGCCGGGGGAGTTGCAACGTCTGCGATTGGCCACCCAGCTGCGGGCGGGGCTGTTCGGCGTGCTCTACGTGCTCGACGAGCCGTCGGCGGGCCTGCATCCCGCCGATGCCGAGCCGCTGCTGGAGGTACTCGACCGGCTCCGGCGGGCGGGCAACTCGTTGTTCGTCGTCGAGCACGACATGGATGTGGTGCGCCGCGCGGACTGGATCGTCGACGTCGGGCCCGGTGCCGGTGAACTCGGCGGTGAGGTGCTCTACAGCGGGCCGGTGGCCGGGCTCGCCGATGTCGAATCGTCGGTGACCCGACGTCACCTGTTCGACAGCGCCGTCCCGGCCGCTCGCGCACCCAGGAAATCGTCGGAAATGCTGTGCCTGCAGCATATTTCCTTTCACAATCTGCAGGATGTCGAGGTGGCCCTACCGCTGGGCAGCTTCATCGCGGTCACCGGTGTGTCCGGTTCGGGGAAGTCGACCCTGGTCTGCAAGGTGCTCGGCGATGTGGTGGCGCGCCACCTCGGCGGCGGCGCGGCCGATGTCTCCGACGCGGAGGTGACCGACGCCGAGAGCGAGCTGCTGGACATCGACACGGATGCCAGCGTCGGTGTCGTCGCGACTGGCGTCGAGGCCGTCGACCGTCTGGTGACCGTCGACCAGCGTCCGATCGGGCGGACGCCGAGGTCCAATCTGGCGACGTACACCGGCATGTTCGACGCCGTCCGCAAGGCCTTCGCCGATACCGAGGAGGCGCGCCGACGCGGCTGGAGTGCCGGCCGGTTCTCGTTCAACGTCGCCGAGGGCCGCTGCGAGACCTGCCAGGGCGAGGGTTTCGTGGCCGTCGAACTGCTGTTCCTGCCGGGCACCTACGCCTCCTGTCCGACCTGCGGCGGGGCCCGCTACTCCGAGGAGACACTGGAGGTGCGCTACCGGGAGCGCACCATCGCCGAGGTGCTCGCGATGACCGTCGACGAGGCGGCGGATTTTCTCTCCGAGATCCCCAGTGCGGCAAGAAGTCTGACCACACTGCGCCAAGTGGGCCTGGGCTATCTGCGGCTGGGCCAACCCGCCACCGAACTGTCCGGTGGGGAGGCCCAGCGGATCAAGTTGGCCACCGAGTTGCAGCGCGCCCGCCGCGGGCACACGTTGTACGTGCTCGACGAGCCGACCACCGGACTGCACCCCGCCGATGTCGAATTGCTCGTCGCGCAACTGCACCGCCTGGTGGATGCCGGCAACACCGTGGTGGTCGCCGAGCACGACATGGGGGTGGTGGCCGGGGCGGATCATGTGATCGATCTCGGGCCCGGCGGGGGCGATGACGGTGGCACCGTGGTGGCCACCGGCTCACCCCGACAGGTCGCGGCAGCCAAGGGAAGCCGTACTGCGCCTTACCTGGCGAAGCACGTGTGAGGATGTGTGTCCGAGGGGGGACTTGAACCCCCACGCCCGTTAATAGGGCACTAGCACCTCAAGCTAGCGCGTCTGCCATTCCGCCACTCGGACATTGCGCCGTGCCATCGGCACGGAGCGACTAAGGCTAACGGATGGAGGCGGTCTGGCCCAAACCAGACCGTCGCCGGCGGTGCGCCACCCCGCCCGGGGGAGTCGCTGCGGTGGTACGAATGGTGACTGTGAGCGTGCCCCCGACAAGCGCGGACGAGGTCGTCGACCTCGTCAGCGCCCTGATCCGATTCGATACGTCCAACACCGGCGACCCGGCGACCACCAAAGGCGAGGCCGACTGTGCGCAGTGGGTGGGCGACCGGTTGCGCGAGGTCGGCTATGAGACCGAATACCTCGAAGCGGGCGCCCCGGGCCGCGGCAACCTGTTCGCGAGACTGGCCGGTGCCGACCCCGACCGCGGCGCGCTGCTGATCCACGGCCACCTGGACGTGGTGCCCGCCGAACCCGCCGACTGGAGCGTGCACCCGTTCTCCGGCGCGGTGAAGGACGGCTACGTGTGGGGACGCGGCGCGGTCGACATGAAGGACATGGTCGGCATGATGATCGCGGTCGCCAGGCACTTCAAACGCCACGGCATCGTGCCGCCGCGCGATCTGGTGTTCGCCTTCGTCTCCGATGAGGAGCACGGTGGCACCTACGGCGCCCAGTGGCTGGTCGACAACCGGCCGGACCTGTTCGAGGGTGTCACCGAGGCCATCGGCGAGGTCGGCGGGTTCTCTCTGACCGTGCCGCGCCGCGACGGCGGCGAACGCAGGCTCTACCTGATCGAGACCGCGGAGAAGGGCCTGGCCTGGATGCGGCTGACCGCCCGCGGGCGGGCCGGGCACGGCTCGATGGTGCACGACGACAACGCCGTCACCGAGGTGGCCGAGGCGGTCGCCCGGTTGGGCCGACATCAGTTCCCGCTGATTCTCAGCGAGCCCGTCGAGCAGTTCCTCACCGCGATCTCCGAGGAGACCGGCTACGAGTTCGACCTGAACTCGCCGGACCTGGACGGCACCATCGCCAAGCTCGGCGGTATCGCCCGCATCATCGGGGCCACGCTGCGCGACACCGCCAACCCGACCATGCTGAAGGCCGGTTACAAGGCCAACGTCATCCCGGCCACCGCCGAGGCGGTGCTGGACTGCCGGGTGCTGCCGGGTAGGCGCGCGGCCTTCGAGCGTGAGGTCGACGAGCTCATCGGCCCGAACGTGGTGCGCAGCTGGGAGCGCGACCTGCCGTCCTATGAGACGTCGTTCGACGGCGATCTGGTGGATCAGATGAACGCCTCGCTGCTGACGCTCGACCCGGAGGCACGCACCGTGCCGTACATGATGTCCGGTGGTACCGACGCGAAGTCGTTCCAGCGGTTGGGAATTCGCTGCTTCGGTTTCGCTCCGCTGCGGCTGCCCGCCGACCTCGATTTCGCATCGCTGTTCCATGGCGTCGACGAACGGGTACCCGTGGACGCACTAGAGTTCGGGGCGAAGGTTCTCGAACACTTTCTGACCAACTGCTGAGCGAAAGGCAAAATGAGCGCCGTGACTTCCTCACCGTATGACAACCTGCCGCAACTGCCGACATTCACGCTGACCTCGGAGACCGTCACCGACGGACAGCCGCTCGGCAACGATCAGGTCAGCGGCATCATGGGCGCCGGCGGTGCGGACATCTCGCCGCAGCTGAGCTGGTCGGGCTTTCCCGAGGAGACCCGCAGCTTCGCGGTGACGGTGTACGACCCGGACGCCCCGACCGCATCCGGTTTCTGGCACTGGGCGGTCGCCGACCTGCCGGTCGACGTGACGTCGCTGCCCGCCGATGCCGGCAACGGTGACCCGCTGCCCGGCGGCGCGGTCACCCTTGCCAACGACGCGAGCCAGAAGCGGTTCATCGGTGCCGCGCCACCGGCCGGGCACGGACCGCACCGTTACTACATCGCGGTGCATGCGCTGCCCGTCGAGAGCCTGGACCTGCCCGACGGCGCCACCCCGGCTTACCTCGGCTTCAACCTGTTCGGCCAGGCGATCGCCCGCGCGGTCATCCACGCCACCTACGAGCAGAACTAGCGGGTCGCGGCGCCGACCGCCTCGGACAGCGAGGCGTAGCCGCCCTCACGCAGCCTGCGGGCGACCCCGTCGTGAATCTGCTTGGCCCACAAGCCACCGCCGTAGATGAACCCGGTGTAGCCCTGCAGCAGGGTGGCACCGGAGATGATGCGTTCCCAGGCGTCGTCGGCCGTCTCGATACCGCCGACGCTGATCAGCACCAGGCGGTCACCGACGCGCCCGTAGAGGCGGCGCAGCACCTCCAGGGACCGGGCGGCGACCGGTGCGCCGGACACGCCGCCCGCTCCGAGGTCGGCGGCCCCCGGGGTGCGYAGGCCTTCGCGGGACACGGTGGTATTGGTCGCCACGATGCCGGCCAGATCCAGTTCGACTGCCAGATCGGCGATCTCGTCGATATCGGCGTCCGAGAGATCCGGTGCGATCTTGACGAGCACCGGCGTGGAGGTCGCTTCCCGGACGGCGGCCAGAATGGGCCGCAGCGAGGACACCGCCTGCAGGTCGCGCAGTCCCGGGGTGTTCGGCGAACTCACGTTCACCACCAGATAGGACGCCAGCGGGCCGACCAGCCGGGCGCTCTCGGCGTAGTCCTCGACGGCCCGCTCGGCCGGTGTCGCCTTGGTCTTGCCGATGTTGACGCCGATCGGGACGTCCGCGGTGTGCCGGGTCAGCTGCACCGCGAGCGCGCCGGCGCCGTGATTGTTGAAACCCATCCGGTTGAGCAGGGCGCGGTCCTGGGCCAGCCGGAACATCCGCGGTTTCGGGTTTCCCGGCTGCGCCTGCGCGGTCACCGTGCCGACCTCGGCGTACCCGAACCCCAGCGCACCCCAGGCCGCCAGGCCGTGGCCGTCCTTGTCGAAACCGGCGGCCAGCCCGAGCGGGCCGGGGAAACGCACTCCCCAGACGGTGCTGGCCAGCACCGGGTCCTGCGGCGCCAGGCCGGCGGACAACCGGCGGCGCGCGATACCGGGCCGGGTGGCCAGGCGCAGCGCCGCGAACACGAACGTGTGGATGCGTTCGGGGTCGACCTGGAAGAAAGCCTGTCGAAGCAGCCGATAGATCACAGTGCCGGCTGATCGCCGAGGACGGACTTCTTGCGGCGCAACAGCACCCGGCGACTGCCGTCGGTGTAGAGACGCACCCGGGTCAGCTCCCAGCCCCGGTACTGCGCCTCGATCGACAACCGCACCGACGCCGACAGGCGGGTGACGTCGGGAGGGAGCCGCAGCGGTACCCAGTCGTACTCGTCGGAGAGATCGGAGGCCCATCCGGCCGGCATCCGTCCGCGCTGCACTGTGCTCATGAGATTCTCCTCCTCGCCGCGGGCATCATCGGGGCGTCGCCCCGGTGATCACCTGCACTCCGGCACCGGAGCCCGACACCACATAGAGGGTGTTCGTGGCGCCGTCGAAGGCCAGGGTGTTGGGTTGCTGCACAGTTCGATAACGCACCTTCTCGACGGGTATTCCGGTGGCCAGATCGTAACCAACGACGGTGTTGGTCGCCGTCTGTGACACCCACGCCAGGTCCGGCGACCCGGTCACCCCGTACGGCGCGTCGTGCACGGGGTAGCGCTGGCGCAGGATCAGCGGCTCGGTGCCGTAGACCAGCAGCGCGCCGCCCCGGGTGTCGGTGACCAGCACCCGGCCGGCCGGATCCGTCGCCATCGAGGTCGCACCCTCACCGGCCCGCAGCGCCTGCTCGGAGGCCGCTCCGTCACCGTCGATCTCGGTGACCGAGGTCTGGCCGCGGTCCAGCACCACCATCGAGTCATCCTGTGCGACAAGGACGTCCACCCGCGCGAACTTCTTCAGCGTGGCGCCGACCTCGGTGTCCGAGCGCAGGGTGTAGAGGGTGCCGTCGGCGCTGCCGAGCACCAGACGGCCGTCGTCGTGCCGGGCGATGGCGGTGAACTCGGTATCGGCGTGGCCGTCGACCTCCACCGGGGTGGCGGCCGCCGCGGCGACGTTCACCCGCAGATACCCACCCCGGGTGGACAGCCAGACCTCACCGCTGCCGTCACCGGTGAGGGCGGTGGCCTCCGCGGGCAGGGCGAGGGTGCGGGTCGGCCCGTCGGTCGGCAGCACCGTGAGCTGATCGGCGGGGCCGAGCACGACGAGCGCGGAGGTGCGGATATCGAAGAAGGCCGCGGTTCCCGGTGCGGAAAGCGGTTTCACCACACCGTCCGACACGCCGGTGACCGGCGGCGATACCGCGGGCTGTGCGACGGGAATCGTCGGTGGTGGCGAATCGGCGGGGTTCGATGAGCATGCCGAAGCAAATGCGGTCACCAGGGCCAATACCCCAGCCGTCAGGAGCTGGAATCCGGATTTCGTATGCAATGGCCCCAAAAACTCCTGATTTCGTTGTTGCGGTGATTCCGTTTTCAAATTTTAGGCAAACAAACCCAAGCCGGACACCGACATCAAATTGACGGTAGGGTGCGAAATATGACCCTGGCCCCGGGAACGGATCTGACGGCAGACGATTTTGCCATCGAGGACATCTCGACAGGCGTGCATGCCAGCGGATTCGGCGCGCTCGGCGATGGCCGTAGCTTCTCCTTTCACGTCGAAGACCGGCAATTCCTGGTCGTCGAGGTGTATCGCCCGCGGCTGAGCGGACCGGTCCCGCAGGACGAGGACATCGTCGCCATCGCCACCCGCAGCCTGACCGATATCGACGTCACCGATGAGCGCAGCGTAGCCGCCGCCGTCCGCGATGCCGTCGCCGGAGCCGAGCCGGTACGCACAGCACGCTGACAACAACCCCACGGTACGGTCGTCCGCGTGGCGGAGATGTCGTGGTTGCAGGTCGTCGTGCTTGCCGTGGTGCAAGGGCTGACCGAGTTCCTGCCGGTGTCGTCGTCGGGCCACCTCGCGATCGTGTCGGAGGCCTTTTTCGGCGGGGACGCGGGCGCGTCCTTCACCGCCGTCGTGCAGATCGGCACCGAGGTGGCGGTCCTGATCTATTTCGCCGGGGACATCGGCCGCATCCTGACGGCCTGGTTCGCCGGACTCACCGACGCGGCGCGGCGGACCCCCGACTACTGGCTCGGGTGGTGGGTGATCATCGGCACCGTGCCGATCGGCGTGTTCGGCTTCACCCTGCAGCACTTCATCCGCGACGACATCCGGAATCTGTGGATCATCGCCACCGCACTCATCGTCTTCTCATTCGTCATCGCCGCGGCCGAATATCTCGGCAAGCAGACCCGCGACATCCAGCAGTTCACCTGGCGCGACAGCCTGATCATCGGGTCGGCGCAGGCACTCGCCCTCATCCCGGGCGTCTCCCGGTCCGGGGTCACCATCAGCGCCGGGCTGTTCCTGGGCCAGAAACGCGAGGCCGCGGCACGTTTCGGCTTCCTGCTGGCCATCCCGGCGGTGCTCGGGTCCGGACTGTACGAACTGCGTCACGTTTTCGAACCCGGCGCCTCGGGAATGAGTGCCACGGTTGCCCAGATCGTGGTCGGCACGCTCATCGCGTTCGTGGTCGGCTATGCCGCGGTCGCCTGGTTCCTGCGGTTCCTGGTGCGCCACAGCATGTACTGGTTCGTCGGTTACCGGATCATCCTCGGCACGCTCGTCCTGGTTCTGCTCGCCACCGGCGTGCTGGCCGCGCAGTAACGGAAAAAGGACCTTCATGACCGTCATCCTGCTGCGGCACGGCCGCTCGACATCGAACACCGCGCACACCCTGGCCGGCCGCTCCGAAGGCGTCGACCTCGACGACAAGGGCCGCGAACAGGCCCAGACCGTGGTCACCCGGATCGGTGACCTGCCGGTCAAGGCCATCGTCCGCTCGCCGCTGCTGCGCTGCGAGCGGACCGTGGAGCCGTTGGCGGCGGCACTCGGGGTGCAGCCGGTCGTCGAGGACCGCATCATCGAGGTCGACTACGGCAGCTGGACCGGCCGCACGATCGGTGAACTGGTCAAGGAGCCGTTGTGGAAGGTGGTTCAGCAGCAACCCAGCGCAGCGGTCTTCCCCGACGGTGAGGGACTGGCGCAGGTGCAGGCCAGGGCGGTGACCGCGATCCGCGAGCACGACCGCAATCTGGCCGCCGAACACGGCGGGGACGTGCTGTGGGTGGCCTGCACGCACGGTGACGTGATCAAGGCGGTGCTGGCCGACGCGCTGGGGACCCACCTGGACACCTTTCAGCGCATCACCGCCGACCCCGCCTCCATGAGCGTCATCCGCTACACCGACACCCGTCCGTTCGTGCTGCATGTCAACCACACCGGCAGCGGGTTGACCGCGGCATTGAGCGCCAAGCCCGCCGCCGCTCCGGAATCGGATGCGGTTGTCGGCGGCTCCACCGATTGAGGTAGCCCCGCTACCGGTATTTTGAAAGGTGCCATGGCCCGCGCAATCCACGTCTTCCGCACACCCGACCGCTTCGTGGCCGGGACCGTCGGGCAGCCCGGGAACCGAACGTTCTACCTGCAGGCGGTACACGACAAGCGGGTGGTGTCGGTGATGCTGGAAAAACAGCAGGTGGCGGTGCTCGCCGAACGGATCTCGGCGCTGCTGGTGGAGATCAACCGGCGATTCGGCACCCCGATCCCGCCCGACACCGGCGAGGTCGGCGACCTGCATCCGCTGCTCACCCCGGTCGATTCCGAATTCCGGGTCGGCACGATGGGGCTCGGCTGGGACTCCGAGGCGCAGACCGTGGTGGTCGAACTGCTCGCGGTCTCCGAAACCGAGTTCGACGCCTCCGTGGTGCTCGATGATGCCGAAGACGGTCCGGACGCGGTCCGGGTGTTCCTGAGCCCGGAATCGGCGCGCGAGTTCGCCACCCGGTCCAACCGCGTCATCTCGGCGGGCCGGCCACCGTGTCCGCTGTGCGATGAGCCACTGGACCCCGAGGGGCACATCTGCGTCCGCACCAACGGCTACCGGCGCGGCGCGTTCGGTGCGGTCGAAGAAGATGAACCCCCGTTCTGAGGAGCAGGTACTGACCGACGGCGACCTCACCGTCATCGGCCGTATCCGCTCCGCGAGCAATGCCACCTTCCTGTGCGAGGCGCAGGTGGGGGACCAGCAGGTGCACTGCGTCTACAAGCCGATCGCCGGCGAGGCCCCCCTGTGGGACTTCCCCGACGGCACGCTGGCCGGCCGCGAGCGCAGCGCCTATCTGGTGTCGGCCGCGCTGGGGTGGGATGTCGTGCCGCACACCATCATCCGTGAAGGACCGGCCGGGCCCGGGATGGTGCAACGCTGGGTGGACCAGCCCGGCGACGCGCTCACCGAAGACGTCCAGGACGACGAGGCGGGGGCCGACGACGACCCGGGCGAACCCGACCTGGTGGACCTGCTGCCCGCCGGCCATGTGCCGCCCGGTTACCTGGCGATCCTGCAGGCCTACGACTACGCCGGCGACCCGGTCACCCTGGTGCACGCCGACGACGACCGGCTGCGCCGGATGGCGATCTTCGACGTGCTGATCAACAACGCCGACCGCAAGGGCGGCCACATCCTGGCCGGGGTCGACGGCAGCGTGCGTGGCGTGGATCACGGTGTGAGCCTGCACACCGACGACAAGCTGCGGACCGTGCTGTGGGGCTGGGCCGGAAAACCGGTCGACGACGACTCGCTGGCCGCGATCGCGACCCTGCGCGAGCAGCTGAACGGCGATCTGGCCGATCAGCTCCGGGAGCACATCACCGCCGGCGAGGTCGCCGCACTCAGAGCCAGAGTTGTTGGCCTGCTGGAGCGTCCGGTGATGCCGACACCGGATCGGCACCGGCCGATCCCGTGGCCGGCGTTCTAGCCGCGCGGACCGAACCCCTCGAACGGATTCCACGACTGGCTGCCCCGGATGTGCAGGTAGTAGGCGTAGTTGGCGGTCGTCATGATGGCGCCGGCGAAACCGAAGGTGACGGCCTGGGACAGGAAGTTCGGCGCCTGCAGCACCGACAGGGCGACACCGATCCCGACACCGGCGCCCAGGATCGTGGTTCCCTTGCGCCACATGCCTTTCACATAGAAGTAGAGGAAGCCGAACAGGAACGCCCACACGTTGGACGTCAGCCGCACCTTGTCCCAGAACGGCAGCGTGCGGTACGCCGCCTTGGCCACCGGATTCGAGTTGGGCAGACCATAGAGGTCGAAGAAGGCGAACCGGCGCTGCCAGCTTGCGGCGAGCTCGCCGGCTTCGGGTGCGGTCATGTGCCGTGCCTTTCGATCCTGGGTGTCGGGCATCATCCTCATTCATCGGGCGGTGCCGTGGGGCGTTTCCCGCGCACGCAATACTGAGTCGGTGAATCCCGCTGAGCAGACCGACGCCGCGGTGGCCGCGATGGTGGCCGCCGAAGCCGGTGAACTGCTGTTGGCCGTCCGCGAGGAGGTCGGCTTCTACGACTCCTATGACCTCGGGGACGCCGGGGACCGCCGCGCCAATGTGTTGATCCTGAAACGTCTTGCCGAGTTGCGGCCCGGGGATGCGGTGCTCTCCGAGGAGGCCGTCGACGACCGCTCCCGGGTGGACGCCGACCGGGTGTGGATCGTCGACCCCGTCGACGGCACCCGGGAGTTCTCGATGGCAGGGCACGCCGACTGGGCGGTGCACATCGCGCTGTGGCAGCGCAACGGCACACCGGAAGGCTCGATCACCGACGCCGCAGTGGCGCTGCCCGCGGTCGGCGAGGTCTACCGGACCGACACGGTGCAGGCACCGCCGCCGCGCCGCGAGGGACCCATCCGCATCACGGCCAGCACCTACCGGCCACCGGCCGTGCTGTGGTGGCTACGTGAGCATCTGGACATCGAGGTGGTCCGCATCGGCTCGGCGGGCGCCAAGGCGATGGCGGTGGTGCGCGGCGACGTCGACGCCTACATCCACGCCGGCGGGCAGTGGGAATGGGATTCGGCGGCACCCGCCGGGGTGGTGCAGGCCGCCGGTCTGCATGCCTCACGCCTGGCCGGGGCACCGCTGATCTACAACCGGCGCGACCCGTATCTGCCCGATCTGCTGATGTGCCGGACGGAGCTGGCCGGGCCGCTGCTGGAAACCATCCACGCCGCGTTCTGAGCCGCCGGGAATGGAATCGCGTACGAACTTGTCGGTTCCCATGAGTGACCACACCATCGGAAGGCATCGGTGACCGAACACCTTAGAGTCGACGTCATGCAGTCCTGGCCGGCGCCGACCGTTCCCACGTTGCCCGGTACGGGTGTGCCACTGCGGCTCTTCGACACCGCCGACCGCCAGGTTCGCCCGGTATCCCCAGGTCAGACCGCCACCATGTACGTCTGCGGAATCACCCCCTACGACGCGACCCACCTCGGGCATGCGGCGACATACCTGACCTTCGACCTGATCAACCGGGTATGGCGGGACGCCGGCCACGACGTGCACTACGTGCAGAACATCACCGATGTCGACGACCCGCTGTTCGAACGCGCGGCCCGCGACGGTATCGGCTGGCGCGAGCTCGGCGACCGCGAGACCCAGCTGTTCCGCGAGGACATGGCGGCGCTGCGGGTGCTGCCCCCGCGTGACTATGTGGCCGCCACCGACGCCATCGCCGAGGTGATCGCCCTGGTGGAGAAGATGCTGGCCTCCGGGGCCGCCTACGTCGTCGACGACGCGCAGTACCCCGACATCTATTTCCGTGCCGACGCCACCACCCAGTTCGGCTACGAGTCGGGCTACGACCACGAGACCATGTCGCGGCTTTTCGCCGAGCGGGGCGGCGACCCGGACCGGGCGGGCAAGACCGACCCGCTGGACGCGCTGCTGTGGCGCGCCGAGCGTCCCGGCGAGCCCAGCTGGCCCTCACCCTTCGGCGACGGCAGGCCGGGATGGCACGTGGAATGCGCCGCGATCGCGCTCGACCGCATCGGCACGGAGCTGGACATCCAGGGCGGCGGATCGGACCTGATCTTCCCGCACCATGAGTTCTCCGCCGCACATGCCGAATCCGTCACGGGGGAGCGCAGATTCGCCCGTCACTACGTCCACGCCGGCATGATCGGATGGGACGGCCACAAGATGAGCAAGAGCCGCGGAAACCTGGTGCTGGTGTCCCGGTTGCGTGCCGACGGTGTCGATCCGGGTGCGGTGCGGCTGGGTCTGTTCGCCGGGCACTACCGCGAGGACCGCTTCTGGAGCCCGGCGGTACTCGAGGAGGCCGACGCCCGCCTGCGGCAGTGGCGCGCCGCGGTCGCGCTGCCGGCCGGACCGGATGCCACCGATGTGCTGAGCCGGGTCCGCCAGTACCTGGCCGACGATCTGGACACTCCGAAAGCGCTTGCCGCCCTGGATGGTTGGTGTACCGATGCGCTCACCTACGGTGGTTCGGACACCACCGCGCCCCGGCTGGTGGCCACGGCCGTCGACGCGCTGCTGGGTGTAAAGCTCTAATCACCACCGCGGGCGGTACGTTTGCCGCCATGGGTTCACTCAACGGCAAGGTCGTCCTCATCACCGGCGGCGCACGCGGTGTCGGAGCGGAGGTGGCCCGCCGGCTGCGCCGCAAGGGCGCCAACCTGGTGCTCACCGACCTCGACCCGGCGCCGCTGGCCGAACTGGCCGACGAACTCGGCGGTGACGCGCACGTGCTGACCGCGCTGGCCGACGTACGGGATCTGGCAGCCATGCAGCGCGCCGCCGACGCAGCCGTCGCCCGATTCGGCGGTATCGACGTCGTGGTCGCCAATGCCGGCATCGCCAGCTTCGGTTCGGTGCTGCAGGTGGATCCCGAGGCATTCCGGCGGGTCATCGACATCAACGTCGTCGGGGTGTTCAACACCGTGCGCGCCACCCTGCCCTCGGTCATCGAGCGGCGCGGCTACGTGCTGGTGGTGTCCTCGCTGGCGGCGTTCACCTCGGCACCCGGGCTCGCGGCCTATCACGCCTCCAAGGCCGGCGCCGAGTACTTTGCCAACACCTTGCGCCTGGAGGTCGCCCATCGCGGCGTGGACGTCGGATCGGCGCACATGAGCTGGATCGACACCCCGCTGGTGCAGGACGCCAAGGCCGACCTGTCCACCTTCCGCGAGATGCTCACCCGGATGCCCGGGCCGTTGAAGAAGACCACCACGGTCACCGAGTGCGGTGCCGCGTTCGTCAAGGGCATCGAGGGTCGCAAGAAGCGGATCTACTGCCCGCGCTGGGTCGGCGCCTTCCGCTGGATCCGGCCCCTGGTGTCGACGCCGATCGGTGAGCGCGACATCCGCAAGTTCGCCCCCGAACTGCTGCCGAAGCTCGACGCCGAGGTCGCCACCCTGGGCCGCTCCACCAGCGCCCGCATCGAATCGCTGGAACAGCGGTGACCCGCCTGCTGTGGGTGCTGGCCCTGATCGCCTGCGTGGCCGGCTGCAGCACCCCGGACAAGGAACCCGAAGCGGCACCGTCGGGCACCACGGCCCCGCAGGAACAGCCGGTGGACCTCGATCAGCTCCGCGCCATCGCCAAGGACGCCTACATCTACGGGTTCCCGATGGTGGACAACTACCGGGTCCAGTACGCCTACTTCGTGGACAAGCAGAACCCCGAATACAAGGGCGGATGGAACGAGATCCACAACACCGCCCGGGTCTACACACCCGCCGACACGGCCATCCAGACACCGAACTCGGACACCCCGTACTCCGCCGTCGGCGCCGATCTGCGCGCCGAACCGCTGGTCCTCACGGTGCCGCCGATCGAACAGGACCGCTACTACTCGCTGCAGTTCGTCGACGGCTACACCAGCAATTTCGCCTATGTGGGCAGCCGGACCACCGGCAACGGCGGCGGGCGATACCTGCTCGCCGGTCCGGGCTGGCAGGGCGAGAAGCCCGAGGGCATCGACGAGGTGATCCGTTCGGACACCGACCTGGCGTTCGTGCTGTACCGCACTCAGCTGTTCGGGCCGTCCGATCTGGAGAACGTGAAGAAGATCCAGGCCGGCTACCAGGTGGCGCCGCTGTCGGTGTTCCTGAACCAGCCGTCGCCCGCCCCCGCGCCGGCGATCGACTTCGTGCCACCGCTGACCCCGGATCAACAGCGCACCTCCCCGCAGTTCTTCGAAATCCTCAACTTCGTCATGAAGTTCACCCCGGCACTGCCCGAGGAGCAGGCGCTCCGGGACCGGTTCGCCCAGATCGGCATCGGCGCCGACGGAGATTTCGACGCCGACCAGCTGACCCCCGAAGCGCGCGAGGCAATCGTGAGCGCCATGGCCGACGCCAACACCGAGCTCGCCGACTTCACCAAAAACGAGATCGACACCGGCAAGGTCACCTCCGCCCAGCTGTTCGGCACCCGCCAGGAACTCAAGGGCAACTACCTGTACCGGATGGCCGGTGCGGCGCTGGGCATCTACGGGAACACCGCCGCCGAGGCCATCTATCCCGTCGCCGCGAAGGATTCCGCGGGCGCACCGCTGACCGGTGCGGGGGAGTACACCTACCGGTTCGCACCCGATCAGCTGCCCCCGGTGAACGCGTTCTGGTCGCTGACCATGTACGAGCTGCCCGCCAGCCAACTCGTGCAGAATCCGCTCAACCGGTACCTGATCAATTCGGCGATGCTGCCCAACCTGAAGGCCGACCCGGACGGCGGCTACACCCTGCGCATCCAGCGCGATTCGCCAGGACCGGACCAGGAGTCCAACTGGCTGCCCGCTCCGGAGGGACCGTTCACCCTGATACTGCGGCTGTACTGGCCCAAGCCGGACGCGCTGAACGGCACCTGGAAGGCACCAGTGCCGGCGAAGGTCTAGCGGCCCCGCCTGCGCAGATACCGCTCGAATTCGGCGGCCAGGGCGTCCCCGTCGATCTTGGCGACCGCCTCGTTCATGTCGACCTCGGCGTCGCCGCGTTCCTCCAGGGACTGCACGTACTCGGCGATCTCCTCGTCCTCGGCGGTCATCTCGGTGACCGCCTCCTCCCACTCCTCGGCCGCGGTCGGCAGGTCGGCCAGCGGGACCTCGATGTCGAGAACGTCCTCGACGCGGCGCAGCAGCGCCACGGTGGCCTTGGGGTTGGGTGGTTGCGACACGTAGTGCGGGACGGCGGCCCAGAACGTCACGGCCGGGATACCGGCCTGCACACAGGCGTCCTGGAACACCCCGGCGATACCGGTCGGGCCCTCGTAGCGGGTCTCCTCGAGGCCGAAGAACTTCGCCGAGTCCGACGAGTAGGCGGCGCCGGACACCGGCACGGGCCGGGTGTGCGGGGTGTCGGCCAGCAGCGCACCCAGGATGACCACGGTGTCGACGTTGAGTTTGTCGGCGATGGCCAGCAGCTCGGCGCAGAAGGTGCGCCACCGCATGTTCGGCTCGACACCGTGCATCAGCACGATGTCACGGTCGCTGCCGGGCGGGCGGCAGTGCGAGATGCGCATCGACGGCCACACCAACTCGCGGGTGACCCCGTCGATCTGCCGGATGACCGGACGATTCACCTGGTAGTCGTAGTAACTCTCGTCGTCGATCTCGACGATGGTCTCGGCCTCCCAGATGGAGTCCAGGTGTTCCAGTGCTCCGCTGGCCGCGTCACCGGCGTCGTTCCAGCCCTCGAAGGCGGCCACGACGACTGTGTTCTGCAGGTCCGGCAGGCCGGGCACGCTCGCATCCGACGGTGTCACACTGCCAGCGTAAGCCCTGCATCGCGGTGATGAGCTGCAGCGGGCCGCGCGGCGATTTGCCGGCGGATACCCCGCCCCACGGCGGTCACCGCGTCCAGATGAAATACCCTCGGCGACAAGACGGTTGATCGTGGCGACCATGCCAGTGCCGGCAGATCGATCACAGCCACGAGACGGCGTCCGAAACTCGGTGGAAAGACGACGTAGACTTTTCTGGTCGAGAGGCGTTGCAACGGATCCGGGTACCACCGGGGTCCGCCACGCTCGGCAGAGTTAAGGACGCCTTCCGCTACGGAAGGAGTGCCCTGTGAACGCCGCGAAATCGGACGTCTCTGCGCCGGACACCTTTGTGCCGAACATCCGCCCCGATTGCACCGACGAACTGACCGCCGCGCTGCGTGGGCGGATCATGGTGATCGACGGCGCGATGGGCACGGCGATCCAGCGCGACCGGCCCGACGAGGCCGGATACCGCGGCGACCGGTTCACGGAATGGCCGACCGCGCTGCAGGGCAACAACGACCTGCTCACGCTGACGCAACCGCAGATCATCGAGGCGATCCACCGCGAATACCTCGAGGCGGGTGCGGACATCCTGGAGACCAACACGTTCAATGCGAACGCGGTCTCGCTGTCCGACTACGACATGGCGGACCTGAGCTATGAGCTGAACTACGCCGGCGCTGCCCTGGCCCGCACAGCAGCTGACGAGTTCAGCACCCCGGACAAGCCCCGCTACGTGGCGGGCGCGCTGGGGCCGACGACGCGGACCGCGTCGATCTCGCCGGACGTCAACGACCCCGGAGCCCGCAACGTCTCCTACGACCAGCTGGTCGCCGCCTACCTCGAGGCCGCCAACGGCCTGGTCGACGGTGGATCCGACATCATCATCGTCGAGACGATCTTCGACTCGCTGAACTCGAAGGCCGCGGTGTTCGCCATCGAGACGCTCTTCGAGGAGCGCGGCCGCCGCTGGCCGGTCATCATCTCGGGCACCATCACCGATGCCTCGGGGCGGACGCTGTCCGGCCAGGTCACCGAGGCGTTCTGGAACGCGATCAGGCATGCGAAGCCGCTCGCGGTGGGTCTCAACTGCGCCCTGGGTGCGCCGGAGATGAGGCCCTACATCGCCGAGGTGGCGCGGATCGCGGACACCTTCGTCTCCTGCTACCCGAACGCCGGCCTGCCCAACGCCTTCGGTGAGTACGACGAATCCCCGGAGGCCCAGGCCGGCTACATCAAGGAGTTCGCCGAGGCCGGCCTGGTCAACCTGGTCGGTGGGTGCTGCGGAACGGCGCCGCCGCACATCGCCGAGATCGCCAAGGTCGTCGAGCGCGTAGCTCCGCGCACATTGCCGGAGATCCCGGTGGCCACCCGGCTCTCGGGCCTGGAGCCGCTCAACATCACCGACGGCTCGCTGTTCGTGAACATCGGTGAGCGCACCAACATCACCGGCTCCGCCCGGTTCCGCAACCTGATCAAGGCCGAGGACTACGACAGCGCCCTGTCGGTGGCCCTGCAGCAGGTCGAGGTCGGTGCGCAGGTCATCGACATCAACATGGACGAGGGCATGATCGACGGCGTTGCCGCGATGGACCGGTTCACCAAGCTGATCGCGTCCGAGCCGGACATCAGTCGCGTCCCGGTGATGATCGACTCCTCCAAGTGGGAGGTCATCGAGGCGGGCCTGAAGAACGTGCAGGGCAAGCCCATCGTCAACTCGATCTCCATGAAGGAGGGCGAGGAGAAGTTCGTCCGCGAGGCCCGGTTGTGCCGCAAGTACGGCGCCGCCGTCGTCGTGATGGCCTTCGACGAGCAGGGGCAGGCCGACAACCTGGAGCGCCGCAAGGAGATCTGCGGGCGTGCCTACAAGATCTTGACCGAAGAGGTCGGTTTCCCGGCCGAGGACATCATCTTCGACCCGAACTGCTTCGCGCTGGCCACCGGTATCGAGGAGCACGCGACCTACGGGATCGACTTCATCGAGGCGTGCGCCTGGATCAAGGAGAACCTGCCCGGGGTGCACATCTCCGGCGGCATCTCCAACGTCTCGTTCTCGTTCCGCGGCAACAACCCTGTGCGCGAGGCGATCCACGCGGTGTTCCTGTTCCACGCCATCAAGGCGGGCCTGGACATGGGCATCGTCAACGCCGGCGCGCTCGTGCCCTACGACTCGATCGATCCCGAGCTGCGCGACCGCATCGAGGACGTGGTGCTGAACCGTCGCGCGGACGCGGCCGAACGGCTGTTGGAGATCGCGGAGCGGTTCAACAGTTCCGAGAAGGCCGACGATCCGGTGGCCGCGGAATGGCGCAGCCTGCCGGTGCGCGAGCGGATCACGCATGCTCTGGTCAAAGGCATCGACGCCGACGTCGACGCCGACACCGAGGAACTGCGGGCCGAGATCGAGGGCGCCGGAGGGCGGCCGATCGAGGTGATCGAGGGTCCGCTGATGGACGGCATGAACGTCGTCGGCGACCTGTTCGGCGCGGGCAAGATGTTCCTGCCCCAGGTGGTGAAGTCGGCGCGGGTGATGAAGAAGGCCGTTGCCTACCTGCTTCCGTACATCGAGGCCGAGAAGGAGCAGAACGGCACCACAGCGGCCAAGGACACCAACGGCACGATCATCATGGCGACGGTCAAGGGCGACGTCCACGACATCGGCAAGAACATCGTCGGGGTCGTGCTGCAGTGCAACAACTACGAGGTCATCGACCTCGGGGTGATGGTGCCCGCCCAGAAGATCCTGGACGCGGCCAAGGAGCACAACGCCGACATCATCGGGCTGTCCGGCCTGATCACCCCGTCCCTGGACGAGATGGTCAACTTCGCCGTCGAGATGGAGCGCCAAGGCCTGGAGATCCCGCTGCTGATCGGCGGGGCGACCACATCGCGCGCCCACACCGCGGTGAAGGTGTCGCCGCGTCGCAGCGGTCCGGTGGTGTGGGTCAAGGACGCGTCCCGCTCGGTGCCGGTCGCCGCGGCGCTGCTGGACGACAAGCAGCGGCCGGCCCTGCTGGAGGCCACCGAGAAGGATTACGCGTCGCTGCGCGAGAGGCACGCCCAGAAGAGCGAGCGGCCGATGCTGACGCTGGAGAAGGCGCGCGCCAACCGGACGCCGATCGAGTGGGACGGCTACACCCCGCCGGTACCCGCGCAGGGTCTCGGCGTGCGCGAATTCCTGGACTATGACCTCGCCGAGCTGCGCGAGTACATCGACTGGCAGCCGTTCTTCAACGCCTGGGAGATGAAGGGCCGCTTCCCCGACATCCTCAACAACCCGGTCTCCGGCGAGACAGCCCGCAAGCTGTACGACGACGCCCAGGAGATGCTCGACACCCTGATCAAGGAGAAGTGGCTGACCGCCAACGGGGTGATCGGCTTCTTCCCGGCGAACGCCGTGGGCGACGACATCGAGGTCTACACCGATGAGACCCGCACCGAGGTGAAGACGAAGCTGTTCAACCTGCGCCAGCAGGGCGAGCACCGAGACGGCATCCCGAACCGGTCACTGGGTGACTTCGTCGCACCCAAAGAGACTGGAGCCGCCGATTTCATTGGCGCCTTCGCCGTCACGACCGGGCTCGGCAGCGGTGACAAGATCACCGCGTTCAAGGCCGACAACGACGACTACAGCGCGATCCTGCTGGAGTCGCTCGCCGACCGGCTGGCCGAGGCGTTCGCCGAACGGATGCACCAGCGGGTCCGCAAGGAGTTCTGGGGATTCCAGCCCGACGAGCAGCTCGACAACGAGGCGCTGATCGCGGAGAAGTACCGGGGAATCCGCCCGGCGCCCGGCTACCCGGCCTGCCCGGAGCACACCGAGAAGGCGACGCTCTGGGAGCTGATGGACGTCAAGGAGCGCACCGGCATCGAACTCACCGAGTCGATGGCGATGTGGCCCGGCGCCGCCGTCAGTGGCTGGTACTTCAGCCACCCGCAGTCGCAGTACTTCGTGGTCGGCCGGATGGCCCAGGATCAGGTCGCCGACTACGCCAAGCGCAAGGGCTGGACGCTGCAGGAAGCCGAGCGCTGGCTCGGACCCAACCTCGGTTACAACCCGGAGGACTGAGGCTCAGGCGAACTGTTCGGCGTTGGCCGCCGCCCACTGTGTCATCGACAGCGCGGGGGTGCCGGTCAGCCGCTCGACCAGGTCGTTGGCGTGCTGCGGTCCCGACTCGCCGTCGAACAGGTCCAGGTACCAGTCCACGCCGGCGCCCATCACCGGCCGCAGCAGCGCCTCGGCCTCGGCCCGGTCGCACCGCTGCATCCGCACGGGTGTKCCGAGGCCGGCGCCGATCTGGCGGGCGATCTCCGCACGCGTGATGGCTTCCGGTCCGGTCAGCTCGTACATCTGGCCCAGGTGAGCGTCCTGCGGAGCGGCCAGCAGGTGCGCGGCGACCCGGGCGATGTCGTCCATGGACACCGGTGACTGAATCGCGTCGGGCGCGAGGTCGCGCACCACACCCGTCTTGATCTGCGGAGCCCACATGGCGAAGTTCTCGCAGAACTCGCCGGGGCCCAATTGGGTGCTGGCCACCGGGGTGGCGGCGATCCGGTCGGCCTGTTCCTGCCAGTGCGCGGCCCCGGAGAGCGCCACCACATATTTCACCCGGGCGGCGGCGATCATCTCGCAGGTGATGCCGATGGTGCGCGGGAACGGCGCCAGGTAGATCTGGTCGACGTCGGCGAGCGCGGGCGACAGCGTCTCGGGCCTGCCCAGAAATCCTGTGAGCACTTCCACACCGGCGGGCAGATCCGCCTTCGCCGGATCGGAGGTCAGGGCCCGGATATCCGGGACACCCAGGTCGAGTAGTCGATCGACGACCCGGCGGCCGATGTTGCCGGTGGCGCCCGTCACAAGAACCGTCATGGCGACCACGCTAGCCGTGTCCGCCGAGCTGCTCAGGTTTTCCGGCCTGCCACGATCAATGAGACAATCGGGGACATGCGTGCAGTGCTGTGGGATATGGACGGCACCCTCGTCGACTCCGAAAAGCTTTGGGATATCGGCCTCCAGGAGCTCTATCGCCGGCACGGCCGGGAGCTGAGCGACGAGGTGCGCGCCACCACCATCGGTGGGTCCAGTGAGGTCGTGATGCAGATCGTGTACGCCGACCTCGGTCTGGACCCCGATCCCGCCGACATCGCCCGTACCGCCGACTGGTTGCACGACTATGTCGGTGAGCTTTTCGAGACCGGCCTGCCGTGGTGTGCGGGCGCGCGCGAGATGCTCGACGAACTCGCCGCCGACGGTGTGACGATGGCGCTGGTGACCAACACCCGCCGAGCGCTCACCGAGAAGGCCCTCAACAGCATCGGCCGCCACTACTTCACGGTGACCGTGTGCGGGGACGAGGTGCCCACGGGCAAGCCGTCTCCGGACCCGTACCTGCGGGCCGCCGCGTTGCTGGGTCTGCAACCCGAGCACTGCCTGGCCGTCGAGGATTCGGTGACCGGCACCACGGCCGCCGAAGCCGCCGGATGTGCAGTGCTGGTGATCCCCAACGAGATCGAGGTGCCTGCGGGTCCGCGGCGCCGTCATGCCGAGTCGTTGGCCGAACTCAGTGTGGCCCAGCTCCGGGACGTGCACGCCGATCTGGGAACCGAACTCGGCGAACGCACCGCCTGACCCCGTCTGGGAGTGCGCACCGAGTCATGATCGCGGTGAGTTTTTACCTCGCCGAGCGCTGCCGTGCCTTTCTATTCTAGAAAGTTGTGACCACTCACCATCTTTCGCGCCGGCGTGCGCTGCAGTTGCTCGGACTGGCAGGCGGCGCGGCGGTGCTCGCACCGGTTCTGGCCGCCTGCGGCTCGGCGTCGAGTACCAGCGCATTGCCCAAAACCGCTCCGGTATCCGGCCGATTCGACGGCGTGACCCTCAAACTGCTGGTCAACCAGCCGCACGTCACGTCCTTCCGGGACATCCTTGCGCCGGCCTGGGCGGCGGAGACCGGTGGCGCGCTGGAAGTCACCGCCGCCCCCTATGACCAGCTGACCAGCAAGCAGATCCTCGATGTGCAAAGCGGCACCGGGGAATTCGACGTGTTCGACTACTTCTACTTCGGGCTGGGCGACCTCGTCGACGCCGGGGCGCTGGTGGATGTCACCGAGTGGATCGACAACAACACCGACGCCATCGACGTCAGCGGCTATCTGCCGTCGATCTATGATCCGTACACCCTGCTCGACGACAAGCGATACGGACTGCCCTACGACGGGGACGTCCACATTCTGTTCTTCAATGCCGAACTGCTCGAACGCTACCGGGTGGAACCGCCCAAGACCTGGGACGAGTACGACGAGGTCGCCGCCAAGATCACCACCGATGCCCGTGGCAGCGCCTATGGCGCGATCGTGTCGGGTCAGCAGGTGCCGATGATCCTGGGCTGCTCGTACATCAACAGGCTGACCGGATACGGGGGCAATCTGCTCACCGCCGACGGTAAGCCGGACCTGACGTCGGAGTCGTCCGTCGCGGCCCTGCGTCACCTCGTCGATGTCGCGCCCGCCGCACTGCCCACCCCGCTGCAGATCGGATTCGATCAGGCCAATCAGGCCTTCCTGAGCGGTCAGGGCGCCCTGCTGGACACCTGGACCGATATGGCGCTGCGGGCCGAGGATCCGACGGCGTCGAAGATCGCCGGCCGGTGGGGAGCGGTGTCGCTGCCGGTGGGCGGCTCGAACACCACACCGCGCACCGCACTGGATGCCGGTTTCGGACTGGGCATTTCGACCGCGTCGAAGAATCAGGACGCTGCGGCGGCCTTCCTCAACTGGGCCACCGCGGCCCCGCAGAACCTGAAGGTGTCCTCCACCGCGGGCGCAGGCATCGACCCGGTGCGTGGGGACGTGCTCGATTCCGATGGCTACGCCAAGGTGGTGACCGGGGCGATCGAACCGATCCGGCAGGGCCTGCACGGCGATCCGTTGGTGTGGCCCAAGGGTAAAGGTGCGCCGAAACTGTTGCAGGATCTCGTCGATCAGCTCGCTCTCGCGATCGCGGGCACCCAGACCGTCGAGCAGTCACTGGAGAACGCCCAGAAGAGCTGGGAGAACGCCGCGACATGATCCGTCGCGTCCCGCTCTGGCTGGCGCTGCCCGCCGTCGCTGGACTGGTGTTGTTCCTGGTGTACCCGACCGCGTATCTGATCGCCTTGGCGCTCACCGATTCGTCATTGGGAAATCCGTTGCGGGCCTTCACCGGAGCGCAGAACTTCCACACCGCCTTCGACGCGCCGGCCTTCGTGCCATCACTGTGGCGCTCCACGCTGTTCGCGCTGGTCGCCACGACCGCCACCACCGGGATCGGCCTGCTGCTGGCGGTGCTGCTGCGGGCCCGCGGTACCCGGTTCGGCGCCGTCGGGGCGCTGCTGCTGCTGCCACTGGTCACCGCGCCGGTGCTCATCGGGGTGGCCTGGAAACTGTTGCTGGCACCCGTCGGCGGCGGCCTGTCGGATGTACTGTCGGCTGTCGGCCTGGCCGGCGCCAACCCGCTGGGCTCGGGGGCGGGGGCGTATGCGGTGCTGCTGAGCATCCACATCTGGCAGTGGACGCCGTTTGCGGTACTCGTGCTGTTCGCCGCCCTCGGCGTGGTGCGTCCCGAGCTGCAGGAATCCGCGCGGATCGATGGGGCCGGGCCGTGGCGCACCTTCACGAGCGTGACCTGGCCGGCGATCGCGCCGACCGCCTGGGCGGTGTTGATCCTGGAGCTCGTGATCGGCTACCGGGTGTTCGACCTGATCGTCGTGATCACCTCGGGCGGGCCGGGTTTCGCGACGACGCTGTCGCCGTACCTGATCTACCAGACCGGCTTGCGCGGAAGCTTCGACATGGGCACCGCGGCGGCGCAGACACTGGTGTTCGCTGCCGTCGTCGGCGTGGTGGCAACGGTCTTCACCGCCGCGCGGTCCCGGTCGGTGGAAGCTGAGCGCGCATGACCACACGTGTACTGATTCGATCGGCTCTCGCCGTTGTGGTGCTGATCGTGCTGATCCCTGTGGGCTACCTGGTGTCGCTGTCGGTGCGCCCGCCTGCCGACGTCCTGAACTCCAGTCTGCTGCCCGGCGAATGGACATCGGCGAACTTCACCTCCGTGTTCGACACCATCGCGCTGGGCACCATGCTGCAGAACTCGTGGATATCGGCGGTGGGCGCAGCCGTGCTGGCGGTCGCGATCGCCACTCCCACAGCGTATTTCACCGCGCGCCGATTCGGCGGTGAGCGATTGCTGACCGTCCTGCTGGCCGCATACTGCGCACCGCCGATCGTCGCGGTCATCCCGCTCTTCTTCCTGTTGCGCAGCGCCGGTCTGACCAACAGCATGGTGGGCCTGATCGTGGTCAACGGGATCGCGAACGTTCCGGTCGCCGCCTGGCTGATCGACGGTTTTGTCAGGCGCGTACCGATCGAGATCGACGAGGCCGCCGTCATCGACGGACTGTCGGTGGCCGGCGCGTTCGCCAGGGCCGTGCTGCCTCTGCTGTGGCCCGGGGTGATCGCGGCCCTGCTGGTGGTGTTCTTCCTGTCCTACAACGACTTCTTGTTCGCCGTGTATCTCGCCGTCACGAAGGAGAGCCAGACCTTGACCGTCGGACTTTCGCTGTTCCAGGGGGACCGCAACGTCCAGTTCGGGCAGCAGGCCGCTGCGGGACTGCTGGGCATCCTGCCCGTTTATGCGCTGGCGCTGGCGGCCCAGCGGTTCCTGGTCGGCGGTCTGGCGACCGGAGCCACCAAGTGACCGCACTCGAGTTGACCGGTCTCACGAAGAGTTTCGGCGACGCGACCGTCGTGGACGATCTGACGTTGACGCTGCCCGACGGATCGCTGACCGTGCTGGTCGGCCCGTCCGGATGCGGTAAGTCCACCACGCTGCGCATCGTCGCCGGACTTGAGTCGGCCGACGCCGGCACCGTGCACATCGGCGACCGGGATGTCACCGCGGAGACTCCGCGGCGGCGCGATGTGGCCATGGTGTTCCAGAACTACGCGTTGTACCCGCAGCTGACGGTGGCCCGGAACATCGCCTTCCCGTTGCGGAATGCCGGAGTGGGCAGGGCCGAGGCCGCCGCCCGCGCCGCCGAAGCGGCAGAACGCGTCGGCATCGCCGCACTGCTCGACCGCAAACCGCGTCAGCTCTCCGGCGGTCAGCAGCAGCGGGTGGCGATCGCCCGGGCCCTGGTGCGGACCCCGTCGGTCTTCCTCTTCGACGAACCGCTGAGCAATCTGGATGCCAAGCTGCGCGTCGAGTTGCGCACCGAGATCCGCAGGCTGCAGCAGCAGACCGGGATCACCGCGCTCTATGTCACCCACGACCAGGAGGAGGCGATGACGATCGCCGATCAGCTGGTGGTGCTGCAGTCCGGTCGCATCGCGCAGAGCGGGACACCCGAACAGCTGTACCGGCGCCCGGCCAACACGTTCGTCGCAGGGTTCATCGGATCACCGAGCATGAACCTGGTCGAAGGCCAGGTGCGCGGGGGCAGCTTCGAGTCCGGTGCGCTGCGGTGGCCGGCGCCGGGCCCCGATGGGGCGGTCGTTTTCGGGGTGCGCCCGGAGGATCTCGTCATCGAACCGGACGATGCCGGTGAGGGCCGGCTGGATCTCATCGAGCTGTTGGGACCGCGCTACGCGGTGATCGTGGAGGTCGGCGAACACCGCCTGACCGCGGTCGTGGAGGCGGCCACGGTGGCGGCCTGGGCCACGCCCCCGGGACCCGGTGCACCGGTGCGTGTTCGGGTGCGACCAGGCCGGGAGCATCTGTTCGATGCGGTGGGCGGGAATCGCCGACCGGACTGAGCCGGTAACCGACCCTTTGGGACGGCGACTGTGCGATTGTGATGTGACACGCATCACGGCACGGGGTGGAAGGACGATCCATGACGCACGGTCCGGTCGGAGGCGACGAAGCCTCGTTCCTCGATGACGATTCCGGGTTCAGCTCCGGTCGCACGGCGGTGCGGATCGCGGCGGTCGCCGCGCTCGGCGGCCTGCTGTTCGGCTATGACAGCGCGGTGATCAATGGCGCAGTCGACTCCATCCAGGAGGACTTCGGGATCGACAACGCGAAACTCGGGTTCGCGGTCGCGTCTGCGCTGCTTGGAGCCGCGGTCGGCGCGATGACAGCGGGCCGCATCGCCGACAAGATCGGCCGCATCGCGGTGATGAAGATTGCGGCCGTGTTGTTCCTCATCAGTGCTTTCGGAACGGGCCTGGCACACGAGGTCTGGACGGTGGTGGTGTTCCGCATCGTCGGTGGCATCGGTGTGGGTGTGGCGTCGGTCATCGCGCCGGCCTATATCGCCGAGACGTCGCCGCCGGGCATCCGCGGCCGGCTGGGCTCACTGCAGCAATTGGCCATCGTGCTGGGTATCTTCGCGTCCTTTGCGATCAACTGGGTGCTGCAGTGGGCGGCGGGCGGGCCCAACGAGGTGCTGTGGCTGGGCCTGGACGCCTGGCGGTGGATGTTCCTGGCGATGGCCGTGCCGGCCGTGCTGTACGGCGTGCTGGCCTTCACCATCCCGGAGTCGCCGCGTTATCTCGTTGCCAGCCACAAGATTCCGGAAGCCCGCCGGGTGTTGAGCATGTTGCTCGGGCAGAAGAACCTGGAGATCACGATCACCCGTATCCGGGACACCCTGGAGCGCGAGGACAAGCCGTCGCTGCGGGACCTCAAGAAGCCGACCGGCGGCATCTACGGCATCGTCTGGGTGGGTCTGGGCCTGTCGATCTTCCAGCAGTTCGTCGGCATCAACGTGATCTTCTACTACTCCAACGTGCTGTGGCAGGCGGTCGGCTTCAGCGCCGATGACTCGGCAAAATTCACCGTGATCACCTCGGTCATCAACGTGCTGACGACGTTGATCGCGATCGCTCTGATCGACAAGATCGGACGCAAGCCGCTACTGCTGATCGGATCGACCGGCATGGCGGTCACGCTCCTCACGATGGCGGTCATCTTCGGTAACGCGACGCTCAACGCCGACGGCACGCCGAGCCTGCCCGGCGCATCCGGGACGATTGCGCTGATCGCGGCCAACCTCTTCGTCGTCGCGTTCGGTATGTCCTGGGGCCCGGTGGTCTGGGTGCTGCTCGGCGAGATGTTCCCCAACCGCATCCGCGCCGCCGCGCTCGGTATTGCCGCGGCCGGTCAGTGGGCAGCCAACTGGCTGATCACCGTCACCTTCCCGGGTCTGCGGGAGCACCTGGGCTTGGCCTACGGCTTTTACGCACTGTGCGCGGTGCTGTCGGGCCTGTTCGTCTGGCGGTGGGTGATGGAGACCAAAGGCGTGTCGCTGGAGGACATGCACGGCTCGATCCTCCGTGAGGACAAATCCGCCACCAACTGACCGCCGAGTGCGCCCGGGGGCGATCAGCGGCACATCGGCCCCACCGTTACCTTGAGTGCGGGGAGCACGTCGGTCGTTGGGGGTGAGCAGGTGGACGCCGGTCGGTTGCTGTCGCGCGACGTCGCGGCGATCGCCGCGCCGTGGGTGCTGGTGGTGGCGCTCGCGTTGACGATGGTGCTGGCACGCGATGCGGCCCACCTACCCGTCGTCAATGACGCCATCTCGCTGGCACTGGCGGGGTATGCCGCCGCGAGCGCCGTGACAGCCGCCCGCGCGGCCGACGGACCCGTGCGCCTGGCCTGGGCGATCCTGGCCGCGGCGCTGGCGGCATGGGCGATCGGTGACGCGATCTGGTTGGTCTACGACGTGGTGCTGCGTCAGCCGCCGTCACCCTCACCGGCGGATCTGTTCTATCTGGCGTTCAACGTGCTCGTCGCCCTCGGCCTGGCCCAGCTGCTCGCGGCGGGCACCCTGATCTCGCGGCTGCACCTGGCCCTCGACGCGCTGACGGTCTCGCTCTGCCTGTTTCTGCTGGTGTGGATCTTCAGCCTGAATCGGGTGTTCGACAACCTGCGTGACCACAACGTCGAACTGACGCTGGCGCTGGTCACCCCATTGGCCGATGTGGTGGTGCTGTCGATCGCGGTGCTGGCTCTGGCGCGCTCGCGACGCCGCAGGCCCGTGGCGCTGGCAGTGGTCACCGTCGCCATCACCTTGATCACCGTCGCCGACGTCACTTTGGCGTTCCTGATCGTCGACGGCAGTTACCGCACCGGACATTTCATCGACCTGCTGTGGGCCGCCGCCATGGCGTTGTTCGCCGTCGCGGCGGTGCTGAGCCGGCGCCCGCAGCCCGCACCCGATCGCCCGGCGCCGGTGCCGTCCCACTCGTCACTGTGGTTGCCCTATGTCCCGTTGTTGCTGGCGGGCGTTCTCGGTCCGCCGGTGGTGATGCGCGGATTCGAGAGCGTGCTGGTGCAGATGATCGTGGTTGTCATCTGCGCCAGGCAGATACTGTCGGCGTGGGACAACCGCCAGTTGCTGACCGCAGCAGCCGATCAAGCGTTACGAGATCCGTTGACCGGCTTGGCAAATCGCACATTGTTCAACGAACGCCTGGACCACGCGATGCTGTTACGGGTCCGCGATTCCCGGCCCATCACCGTGATTTCGATCGATCTCGACGACTTCAAACTGGTCAACGACAGCCTGGGCCACCCCGTGGCGGATCGACTGTTGATCGGGGCAGGACAACGCTTCCTGGAGTGTGTCCGGACCGGCGACACCGTCGCGCGCCTGGGCGGCGACGAATTCATGATGTTGCTCGAAGGCGGCGCGGATGACCACCAGCTGGTCGCGCAACGGGTGGTCGAAGCCTTCGAGCGGCCGTTCGAGGTCGACGATCACGAAGTCTTCCTGCGACCGAGTCTCGGGGTGGCGACGGCGTCCGAGGATGAACCGGACCTCACCGCGAGCATGCTGATGACGCAGGCCGACCTGGCGATGTACGCGGCCAAACGGTCGGCGGCCGACATCCAGACGTTCGCCGCCGACCTGACCACGGCGCCCACCGACATCGTCGACCTCAAGCAGCGGCCCCGTCGCCCCGCGGGCGGGGGAGCCGCACGCATCCGCCTGCTGGGTGAGCTTCGCGACGCGGTGGATCACCGCACCATCGAGGTGGCCTACCAACCCAAGGTGAATCTGAGCAGCGGAAGGGTCACCGGTGTCGAGGCACTGCTGCGGTGGCCCCACCCACGGTTGGGCATGCTGCGTCCCGACGCCTTTCTGTCCCTGGTCCGCCAACACGGTCTGATGCGTCCCGTGTCGGAGATCGTCGTCAGCAAGGTGCTCGATGACGCGGCCGACTGGCGTTCCCAGGGTCTCGACGTCGCCGTCGCGATCAACTTCTTCGCGCCGATGCTGCGTGACACGCGACTGCCCGACCAACTCTGCCTGGAACTCGACCGCCGCCACCTCGACCACGACGTGCTGACCGTGGAGATCACCGAGGATCTCGTCCTGACCGAGGTCGGCACCGTCAAAGCGGTGCTGCGGGAGCTGCGCGAACGGGGGGTGCGGGTGGCCATCGACGACTTCGGCACTGGCTACTCGGCGTTGTCCTACCTGCGTGACCTCGCCGTCGACGAAGTGAAGCTCGACCGGCAGTTCGTCGCCGACGTCACCTCCGACCCACGGGCCGCCGCGGTGGTCGGCGCCGTGATCAATCTGACCCATACCCTGGGCATCTCGGTGGTCGCCGAAGGTGTCGAGAACGCCGACACCGCCGACTGGCTCACCCGGCACAGCTGTGACATCGGCCAGGGTTTCTTCTTCAGCACCCCGGTCGAACCCGCCGCCGTGCCCGCGTTGCTCGACAGACTGGGCGCCTCAGATTGGGCGGGATGAGCACCGCGTCTCCGAGGTTGTCCTGCCCGCATGAAACAATCGGTGCCCGTGAAGACCTTCGAAGGCCTGTTCGCCGAGCTCAGTGAGAAAGCGCAGACCCGGCCCGCCGGCAGCGGCACGGTCGCTGCGCTGGACGCCGGCGTGCACGGCCTGGGCAAGAAGATCCTCGAGGAGGCCGGCGAGGTGTGGCTGGCCGCCGAGCACGAAAGCGATGAAGCGCTCTCCGAGGAGATCAGCCAGCTCCTCTACTGGACCCAGGTGCTGATGCTCTCGCGCGGTCTCAGCCTCGACGACGTGTACCGGAACCTGTGATGACGACACTTCGCGTCGCCGTGCCGAACAAGGGTGCGCTCAGCGAATCGGCCGCCGAGATCCTGTCCGAGGCCGGCTACCGGCGCCGGACCGATCCCAAGGATCTGACCGTCGTCGATCCCGCCAACAACGTCGAGTTCTTCTTCCTGCGGCCCAAGGACATCGCGATCTACGTGGGCTCCGGGGAACTCGACCTCGGCATCACCGGCCGCGACCTGGCCGCCGAGTCCGATGCCCCGGTCCGCGAACGGCTGGCGCTGGGCTTCGGCTCATCGACGTTCCGCTACGCCGCGCCCAAGGGCCAGGACTGGACGATGGATGCGCTGGCGGGCAAGCGGATCGCCACCGCCTACCCGAATCTGGTCCGTAAGGATCTGGCGGACAAGGGGATCGAGGCCACCGTCATCCGCCTCGACGGTGCCGTGGAGATCTCCATCCAGCTCGGTCTCGCCGATGTCATCGCCGACATCGTCGGTTCCGGACGCACCCTGGGACTGCACAATCTGGTCGCCTTCGGTGAGTCGCTGTGCGATTCCGAGGCGATCCTGATCGAACGCGCGGATCCCGAGCCCGATCCCGCGCGCGACCAATTGGCTGCACGGGTGCAGGGTGTCGTCTTTGGCCAGCAGTACCTGATGCTCGACTACGACTGCCCGCGCACCGTGCTGGAGAAGGCCACCGCCGTCACACCCGGCCTCGAGTCGCCAACGATCGCTCCGCTGGCCGACCCTGACTGGGTGGCGGTGCGCGCGTTGGTGCCGCGCCGTGACGTCAACGCCATCATGGACGAGATCGCCGCCATCGGCGCCAAGGCGATCCTGGCCTCCGACATCCGGTTCTGCCGGTTCTGACACAGCACCGGATACCGGGCTGACCGGAGTCGTGCGTGTTAGCGTCCGGAGATCATCCGATCTTGTCCGGAGGTTGTCATGACGGTGGTCCTTGCTCTGCTGCTGGCACTGCTGATCGGCGTGGTCGCCGGGTTGCGCGCACTGACACCTCCGGCGGTGGTGGCCTGGGGCGGCGCGCTGGGCTGGATCGACCTCGACGGCACCTGGGCGCAGTTTCTGACCAACCCGATCACCGTCACGGTGCTGACCGTCCTGCTGGTCGTCGAGTTGGTCACCGACCAGCTGCCCAACACCCCGGCGCGCACCGTCACGGTGCAGTTCGCGGCGCGGTTGTTCACCGGTGCATTTGCCGGGGCCGTCCTGGTGACCGGCGCGTTGGCCGCAGTGAAGACCGGGACGATCATCTCCGGCATCGGTGCCGGCGTGATCGGTGCGGTGCTGGGCACGATGGGCGGCTACCGGGCCCGCAAGGCCCTGGTCGCACGCAACGGCGGCAAGGACCTCCCGGTGGCTCTGGTCGAGGATGTCACCGCGGTGCTCGGCGGTTTCCTCGTCGTCTTCCTCGCCAGCCTGATCTGATGACCGGCCCGGTAACCGATTTCGACGCCATCATCGTCGGCGCCGGCCAGGCCGGACCACCGCTGGCAGGCAGGCTGACCGCCGCCGGACAGCGGGTCGCGGTGATCGAGCGCAAACTCGTCGGCGGCACCTGCGTCAACTCGGGCTGTATCCCCACCAAGACCCTGGTCGCCAGTGCGCATGCCGCCCACATCGCCCGCCGTGCAACCGATTTCGGTATCGGCACCGGCGAGGTCACCGTCGACATGGCGAAGGTGAAGGCCCGCAAGGATCAGATCGTGCAGTCCGACCGGGACGGTGTCGAGGGCTGGCTCGAAGGGATGGACGGCGCCACCCTGTTACGCGGGCACGCCCGTTTCGTCGACCCGCACACCGTCGATCTCGACGGCCGGCTGTTGCGCGCCGAACGCATCTTCCTCAACGTCGGTGGCCGTGCCGTGGTGCCGGATCTGCCGGGCCTGGCCGATATCGACTATCTGACCAATGTGTCGGTGCTGGAACTCGATTCGGTGCCCGAGCACCTCGTCGTCGTCGGCGGCAGCTACATCGCCCTGGAGTTCGCGCAGATGTACCGGCGTTTCGGGGCGCGCGTCACGGTGATCGAACGGGGGCCCCGATTGACCTCCCGTGAGGACGAGGATGTCTCGGCGGCCATCCGGGGCATCCTCGAAGCCGAAGGCATCGAGATCCACGTCGGCGCCGACGACATCCGGTTCACCAAGTTGCAGCACGGATTCGAGGTCACCCCGCGATCCGGTGCCGCACCGATCGTCGGCAGCCACGCCCTGATCGCCGTCGGCCGGATACCCAACACCGACGATCTCGGCCTGGAGCACGCCGGTGTGCGCACCGACAGCCGCGGCTACATCGAGGTCGACGACACCCTGCGCACCAATGTCGAGCACATCTGGGCGATGGGGGACTGCAACGGCAAGGGCGCCTTCACCCACACCTCGTACAACGATTTCGAGATCGTGGCGGCCAATCTGCTCGACGACGACCCGCGCCGGGTCAGCGACCGGGTGCCCACGTACGCGCTCTACATCGACCCGCCGCTGGGCCGTGCCGGGATGACCGCCGACGAGGTGCGTCGCACCGGTCGTAAAGCGTTGGTGGGCAAGCGCCCGATGACCCGCGTCGGGCGGGCGGTGGAGAAGGGCGAGACCCAGGGCTTCATGAAGGTCGTGGTCGATGCCGAGACCGAGGAGATCCTGGGGGCGTCGATTCTCGGGGTCGGTGGCGACGAGGTGGTGCACGCGATCCTGGACGTGATGACCGCCAAGCTGCCCTACACCGCGATCTCACGCACCATGCACATCCATCCGACCGTCAGCGAGTTGGTGCCCACCCTGCTGCAGGATCTCAAGCCGCTGAACTAGCCGCCCGGCCGGCCATCAGCTGGGCGGTGACGGTGGCGACGCGCTGCCCGAGGTGCCGGCAGGTCCGGAGGTCGGCGGGGTGCACATCCTCGGGTCCGGCGTCGACGTCGGTCTGCGCACCCGCACCGAGCCAGAAACCGAGCCGGTTCAGGTCCTGCTCACTACCTGCCGAGGAGTTCCAGCCCGGGCCCAGACCCAGACTGACCCAATGCATGTGATGCTGGGCGGCGAACACCATCAGCGAGATCAGAGCGGTCAGCTTGTCCCCGCTCTTGGCGCCGGAATTGGTGAACCCCGCCGCGATCTTGTCCCGCCACGCGCCGGTGATGCAGCGCCGTCCGGTCTGCTCCGCGAATGCCTGGAACCCGGCCGACACATTGCCCATGTAGGTCACGGTCCCGAAGATGATGGCGTCGGCTCCGTCCAGCGTCGCCCAGTCCGCATCCGCCATCGTGTCGACGGCCACCGCGGCGACGTCGGCACCTTCGGCGCGCGCACCGTCGGCAACCGCGGATGCGAGCGTCGC
This sequence comes from Mycobacterium sp. P4_H6, assembly GCF_056400845.1. NCBI lineage: Bacteria > Bacillati > Actinomycetota > Actinomycetes > Mycobacteriales > Mycobacteriaceae > Mycobacterium > Mycobacterium sp. P4_H6. The sequence goes on from NZ_JBFUKN010000001.1 coordinate 136,360, forward strand.
GGTGTGCCCGAAGCCGGAGTGGTAGGCGATGACGATCGCCGGCCGGTTCCCGAAGGCATTGTCGGTCATGAGAACTCCTCACCTGTCGGCGCGAAGCCGGAGATGGCCTGCACGCGTTGAGCCCAGTTGGGTAGTGCTTCGCCGGCGAGCAACGCCGCGAGCCGATCGAGGTACGCGTGTGTCCCGGTGCGGAAACCATTCGCGTTCGGTGCGCTCAGCCCCCGGTGGCTGAGCCGCAACAGGGTGCCGGCGCCGTCGGAGCGGAGTTCGTAACGCACCACCCCGGGTTCGACGATGGGCTGCAGCCATTCGTGTTCGAACACATGCGGCGGATCCCAGACCAGAATGCGGCCGGTCATCCGCTTGCGCTCGGGCGGCAGCGGCGGGCCGGAGGCGACGGTCTCGATGGTGCCGCCCTCACGCGGGTCGATCACGGTGCGGCCCATCCACTTTCCGCGATGACCGGGATCGGTGATCGCGGTCCACACCTGCTCGACCGGGTAGGGCAGTCGTCGTTCGAAGTGCAGCACCGCGCGATCACCGTCGACGGCCACCCGTCCGTCATGAGCGGTCACGACGGTTCCCCGAACGTCGCGTGCAGATGGTCTTCGAGCGCATCGAGGCGGCCGGACCAGAAGTGCCGGTAGGACTCGATCCAGGTGTCCATCTCCACGAGACCGTCGGCGCGCAGGGCATAGATGCGCCGCTGCGCATCGGAGCGGACCTCGACCAGGCCGACCTCGCGCAGCACCCGCAGGTGACGGGACACCGTGGGCTGCGTCAGCGCGGGCAGGGTGTCGACCAATTCACCGGCGGTGCGCTCACCGTGTCGCAGGGCATCGAGCAAGGTGCGCCTGCTGGGTTCGGCGACGGCTTCGAAGACGTCCATGAACCAAGTATTGCAATGGATCTATATAGATGCAAGCGCATATTGCTGTTTGGGGCAGCGCCCGTGCGGTCAAGCGGCCTGCTCCGGAGCAGCCGTCTGGTGCATGCCGTCCAGGGTGCCCGCCTGTAGCTGCGCGGCGAGTTCGTCGCGCAGGGTGGCTGCGCCCGCGTAGTCCTTCGCATGTTCGGTGCGGAAATGTGCGTACTGCCGGTCGACCTGAACCGGCCAGCGGGCCAGCCCGGTGGCCCGCGCCAGCAGTACGACGGGCAGCGCCAGCAGTTGCAGCACCAGGTTGATCAGCCAGAGCGACACCATGAACACCGCGGCCAGAGCGATGAGTATCGCCTTGCCCCCGTAGATGATCACCCACAGCACCACGCCGACCGTCAGCTGCAGGAACCGCAGGGCGGCGCCGGGCGGTTCCTCGGTGGTCGCCGTGTCCTCGGTTGCGGTGCCCTTGTCCGAGGGACTGTGCCACATCTCGCGGAAGGACACCGGCCCGCGCCAGGGCAGCCAACGCCGGCGCACCGTCCAGGTCACCCCGTCACTGCCGATCACCGAGAGTCCGGCCACCGCCTACCTCCGCTGCACGAGGAGCGTCTGGGCAGACGTTCCGATGAATCCCTGCCGGTCGAAGATATCCGCCGTCGTCACCCCGATACCGTCCGGGCCGATGGAGCCACGGGCGCGGAGCGCGAAGTCGCTGCCGGCGGGCGCGCGGTGCAGATGGACGGCGGTGTCGGTGTTCATGAAGACGAACACGTCGGGATCGAGTGCGGCGCCGACACCGTTCGCCGAGTCGACCACCATCGCCAACCGCTGCAAATCGGTCAACGGCTCGGAAGCAACCAGCGGCACAAGGGGACTCATCCACACCACCGCAGCATCGCCGGGGCCGGTCCGCTGTTTGCGCCAGCTGACGGTGTCCAGGTAGCCGGGTGCGCCGACCCATCCGTGCGGATTTTCCATCGCCGCACCCTCCACCAGCGGGGGATAGCGGTCGGTGACGGCATCGGCGGTATCGCTGGTGGCCAGCAGCCAGGCACTCACCCGCGCCAGCACCCGGTCCTTGCCCTGGACCGTCCGCATCTCGGCGACCGCCATGGTAATCCGGGCGCCAGGCCGTTCCACCCAGGCGCGCACCTTCACCGGGGCGACCGGAATGGCTCCCAGGATGTCGAGCACCAGACGGCCCACCCGGAGTTCGGGACGGTCGAGGTAGAGCTCTTCGATCGCTCGGGTCAGTAGTGCCAGTGGCGGTGACCCGTGCTGGATCTCGGTATCCCAGTTGCTCGCGGTGCCCAGGGTGGATTCGAACACCTGGTAGCCATCGGACTCGGACAGCCGCCGGTAGTGGCAGTCGCTCACTCGACCGCCGTTCCTTCCTGGCTCCTGCCCTCCGCAACAATTTCCCGGGTCGCTTCGCTCCTGCCCTCCGGTGCGGGTTCCTGCGGCCAGCCCGGGTACACCGGGGGCGTGCCGCCGAACTCCGGGCAGAGCTGCTGGTGCGCGCACCAGCTACACAGCTTCGAGCGCTTGGACCGGAAATCGCCCGTACTGCCGGCGGACTGGATCGCCCGCCAGATGGCGGTCAGGGTCCGTTCGAAGCGCACCAGCTCCTCCAGGTCGGGGGAGTAGTCGAGCACCTGTCCGTCGGCCAGGTAGAGCAATCGGAGCTTGGCGGGCAGCACCCCGCGCGACCGCCAGAGGGCGACGGCATAGAACTTCATCTGGAACAGCGCCTTGGCCTCGGCCAGTGCCCACAGCTCCGACGGGGACTTGCCGGTCTTGTAATCGACGACCCGCATCTCACCCGTGGGGGCGATGTCGATCCGGTCGACGAAACCGCGCAGCAGCGTGCCGTCCTCCAACTCCACCTCGACGCGCTGCTCGCAGCTGTGCGGATCGAAGCGGGTCGGGTCCTCCAGGCGGTAATACCCCGACAGCAGCTTGCGGGCATCGCGCAGCAGCTCGGCCCGAAGCTCCGCATCCACCTCGGCGCCGTCGGCGAGCACCCGGTCCAGCGCCGGGTCCACCAGCGTCAGCGCGGTGTCATGGATGCGCTCGACCGCGGGCAGCGCGTAGAGCTCCTCCAGCGCGGCATGCACCACCGATCCGCGCAGCTGGGCCGGCGAGACCGGCTCGGGCAACCGGTCGATCGCCCGGAACCGGTACAGCAGCGGGCACTGTTTGAAATCACTGGCCCGTGACGGTGACAGGGCCGGGCGCCAACCGGTGCGGGCGGGTGCTGGGGCGCTCATAGGTGAAGCCTAGGCCTGCGGGCCGACAACAATTCGTAGCCTCGGCGGCGCGTCTGGCAGGCTGACCCCCGTGCAAATCACTGGTCCGTTCGTCATCGGCGATCGCGTGCAACTCACCGATGCCAAGGGACGGCACTACACGATGGTGCTCAATCCGGGTGCCGAGTTCCACACCCACCGCGGCGCCATCCCGCACGACAACGTGATCGGCCAGCCCGAGGGCAGTGTGGTGAAGTCCACCAACGGCGACCCGTTCCTGGTGCTGCGGCCCCTGCTGATCGACTACGTCCTGTCGATGCCGCGCGGAGCGCAGGTCATCTATCCCAAGGACGCTGCCCAGATCGTGCACGAGGGCGATATCTTCCCCGGCGCACGCGTGCTGGAGGCCGGTGCCGGCTCCGGCGCACTGACCTGTTCACTGCTGCGGGCGGTCGGGCCGACCGGTCAGGTCATCTCGTACGAGGTGCGCGATGACCATGCGGTGCACGCGATCCGCAATGTCGAGACCTTCTTCGGCGAGCGCCCGGCCAACTGGGATCTGCGGATCAGCGACCTGAACGAGTATCCGGCCGGCGGCCGCCCGGCGGCCGGCGACGCGACGAGCGACGCGACCGGCGACCAAGAAGTGGACCGCGTGGTGCTGGACATGCTGGCTCCCTGGGACGTCCTGGACACGGTGGCGACGGCGCTGGTGGCCGGCGGCGTGCTGATCGTCTACGTCGCCACCGTCACGCAACTCTCCCGCACCGTGGAGGCGCTGCGGGAGCAGCAGTGCTGGACCGAGCCCAGGTCCTGGGAAACCATGCAGCGCGGCTGGAACGTCGTCGGCCTTGCGGTGCGGCCACAGCACAACATGCGCGGGCACACCGCTTTCCTGATCAGCGCTCGCAAGTTGGCGCCGGGCACGGTGACCCCGACGCCGCTGCGCCGCAAACGCCCCCAGGTCTGAGCGGGCTCACTCGTCGGTGCTGYGGTGCAGTCCGCGGCGCGTCGAGAGCAGCTCCAGCTCGGGCCGCGCCGCCACCAGCCGTTCGGCGGCGTCGAGCACGTCCACCACATGCGCGCGGTCGGCGGCCACCACGGACACCCCGACACCGGCCCGGCGGTGCAGGTCCTGATCTCCGGTCTCGGCCGCCGACACGGTGAACCGGCGGCGCAGTTCGGCGATCACCGGACGGATCACCGACCGCTTCTCCTTGAGCGAATGCACATCCCCGAGCAGCAGGTCACACTCCAGCCAACCGATCCACATGGCTTACCGCGGTGGTTCGGGCGCCGGGGTGTCGGTCGGGGCCGGTCCCAGTTCGAGCAACTGGTCGGCTGTTGCCCGGGTCAGCTGCCAGGCCCCTTCATCCAGGGTGAACTGCATGGGGAAGGTGAACGGGCGCGCCTCGGGGGCCGGGTTGGCCGAACTGACCGTCACAGTGGCGACGACGTCGCCGTACTCGGTGGGCGACCAGCTGAGGTCGGCGGCCTGGAACGTCAGCGGTGCCAGACCACCGTCCACGGTGGCCCGGGCGAAGCGGTCCAGGGCGGCGCCGTCTTCCGGAGTGGCGTACTGCACCAGCGCGACCTTCTGCTCACCGGGAACCGAAGGGTCCGCCAGTCTGGCCAGCACATCGGTGAGCGCCTCGGGGTCCGGCAGGGGTGCCTGCGGGGCCGATTGGGCGCCCGCGGCAGCCGGTGCGGAGGACGAGGTCACCGGCACCGGCGGAATCGGCTCCGCGCCGCAGCCCGACAGTCCGAGCGCCACCACGAACAGGGTGGCGCTCACGACCGCTACGGGACTGCGGCGCATCGGCGCGTGGGTCAGCCAGCCGCCGAGAGCAGCGCCAAGGCCGACTGCCGGGACACCTGCCAGCCGGTGGGGCTGGGTCCGGCGGTGAAGGTCACGGGCTGAGTCGCGGTGCCGCCGGTGGCGGAGGTGGCGGTCACGTTCGCGGTGGCGACCGGCCCATTGACATCGATGTCGGCGATGTTGAAGGTCAGCGGGAACTTACCTTCGCGGGCGGCGTTGTTGTAGGCGCGGTCGGCGGCGATCGACTCGATCCGGCCGATGCCACCCTGGATGTAGGTGGCCTTCCCGGAGAAAGAACCGGGCCCAGCGAGAACGCTCAGCGTCTGCGTCAGAGGTGCCTGCAACTCGGGGGCGGGCGCCTGCGGCATCGGGATGTCCCAGACCACCGGGGTGATCGCCGGGGCGCTGCTGGCYGTAACCGACGACACGCCCGTCGCCGCAGCGGTTACCAGGCCGGCTGCTGCCGCGCTGGTGACGAAGCCGATTGCGAGGGTTTTGAGGATCACAGTGGTCCTTTCAATGGGGCAAGCTAAGCAAGGAGGTTAACAGCGTTGCTGGTGTGTCGAATTCCTAGACCGCACACAAAGGCTGAATCGCCGGTAGCGTTGAAGTTGTTACTGCACCAACATTCGGTGCGGGAGGGAGCGCAGCATGAGTGAGTCCGAGCGTTCTGAGAATTTCGGAACACCCCACGAATCGAGCATGTCCGCAGAGGATGCCGCCGAACTGGAGAGGCTGCGCCGAGAAGCGGCCGCCCTGCGTGAGCAACTCGAGGGAGCGGTAGGCGCCGGCAGCGGACTGCGGACGGCCCGCGATGTCCAGCAGCTCGAGGCGCGCATCGACTCATTGGCGGCGCGCAACGCCAAGCTGATGGACACCCTCAAGGAGGCCCGCCAGCAACTTCTCGCGCTGCGCGAAGAGGTCGACCGGCTCGGGCAGCCGCCCAGCGGCTACGGGGTGCTGCTCGCGGTCTACGAGGACGAGACCGTCGACGTCTTCACCTCGGGTCGCAAGATGCGTCTGACGCTGTCGCCCAATATCGAGACCAGCACCCTCAAGCAGGGTCAGTCGGTCCGGCTGAACGAGGCGCTCACGGTCGTGGAGGCCGGCGCTTTCGAGGCGGTCGGCGAGATCAGCACGCTGCGCGAGATCCTGGACGACGGCCACCGCGCGCTCGTCGTCGGCCATGCCGACGAGGAACGCATCGTGTGGCTGGCCGAACCACTGGTCGGCGTGGAGTACCTGCCCGAAGGGGTGGAGATCCCGCTCGACATCGACGGAGAGCCCCCGCGCAAGCTGCGTCCCGGCGACTCGCTGTTGGTCGACACCAAGGCCGGCTACGCCTTCGAACGGATCCCCAAGGCCGAGGTCGAGGATCTCGTGCTCGAAGAGGTGCCCGATGTCAGCTACGGCGATATCGGTGGCCTCACCCGCCAGATCGAGCAGATCCGCGACGCGGTGGAGCTGCCGTTTCTGCACAAGGATCTCTACCGCGAGTACTCGCTGCGGCCGCCCAAGGGCGTGTTGCTCTACGGCCCGCCCGGATGCGGTAAGACACTGATCGCCAAGGCCGTCGCGAATTCGCTGGCCAAGAAGATGGCCGAGCTGCGCGGCGAGGACTCCCGGGAAGCCAAGAGCTACTTCCTCAACATCAAGGGTCCCGAGCTGCTCAACAAGTTCGTCGGCGAGACGGAGCGCCACATCCGGCTGATCTTCCAGCGGGCCCGGGAGAAGGCGTCCGAGGGCACCCCGGTGATCGTGTTCTTCGACGAGATGGACTCGATCTTCCGTACCCGCGGCACAGGTGTCAGCTCGGACGTGGAGACCACCGTCGTGCCGCAGTTGCTCTCGGAGATCGACGGTGTCGAGGGCCTGGAGAACGTCATCGTCATCGGCGCCTCCAACCGCGAGGACATGATCGACCCGGCCATCCTGCGGCCCGGCCGCCTGGACGTGAAGATCAAGATCGAGCGCCCGGATGCCGAAGCCGCACAGGACATCTTCTCCAAGTACCTGACGGAGAACCTGCCGGTGAACACCGACGATCTGGACGAGTTCGCCGGCGACCGTGGGCTGACCATCAAGACGATGATCGAGAAGGTCGTCGACCGGATGTACGCCGAGATCGACGACAACCGGTTCCTGGAAGTCACCTATGCCAACGGTGACAAGGAAGTCATGTACTTCAAGGACTTCAACTCCGGGGCGATGATCCAGAACGTGGTGGACCGCGCCAAGAAGTACGCCATCAAATCGGTGCTGGAGAGCGGGCAGAAGGGTCTGCGCATCCAGCATCTGCTGGATTCGATCGTCGATGAGTTCGCCGAGAACGAGGACCTGCCGAACACGACGAATCCCGATGACTGGGCCCGCATCTCGGGCAAGAAGGGCGAGCGGATCGTCTACATCCGTACGCTCGTCACCGGCAAGAGTTCGTCGGCCAGCCGGGCCATCGACACCGAATCGAACCTGGGGCAATACCTCTAGGGAACCGAGCCGCCGACCAGGTCGGCGATCGCGTGTAGCTCAGCGAGCACCAGCGCGATCGCCGGCCGGGACGCGGCGCCGGCGCGGGTCACCGCCTCGATCCGCCGGGCCAGTTTGATGTCCTCGATCGGCCTGCGGACCAGATCGCGTGCCAACACCACGTAGCGCGGCATCAGCGCGATTCCGATGCCCGCCTGCACCAGTTCCTCGAGGACCCGGAAGTCGTTGACCCGTTGGGTGATTCGGGGTGCGACCCCGGTGAGGGTGGCAATCGACTTGAACACGTCATCGACCATCAAGCCGCCCTCGACACCGATCCAATCCTGATCGGCGAGCTCTGAGAGCCGCAGCTGCGCCTTGCTCGCCAGCGGGTGCTGCGGCGGCAGCAGGACGTCCAGCGGTTCGCGCAGCAACACCGTGGAGGTGAACCTCGGACCCCAAGCGGTGGTGTCACGCTCATCGCGGTGCACGACCACCACATCGACATCGGCGAGTTGCTGGGGTGCCCGCGCGGCAGGCACGTCGATATCGCGGCCGATGACCTCGACTCCCCGGGCCCGGGTGCCGAGGATCAACGGCGCCAACAACATCGCCGCACCGGATGGGAAGAACGACACCGTCACCTGGCCGCGGGCGGTGGTCCGGTAGCTGTCCATATCGGCCTGCGCCCGGTCCAGCGCGGCGAGCACCTGTTCGGCGTGATCCACCAGCACCTGCCCGGYGTCGGTCAGTCGCACCCGCCGACCCGCCGGTTCCAGCAGCGTCACACCGGCCTCCCGCTGCAGGGTCTTGAGCTGCTGGGAGACCGCCGACGGTGTCATGGCCAGCATGTCGGCCACCGCGGCGACGGTGCCGTGGTCGGCGAGTTCGCGCAGCATGCGTAGCCTTGAGGCATCCATGTAGCAATACTACTTCTATGCGTTAGAAGAAGTAGCTGGACTGAATGGTCGGTGGTCGGCAGTCTTGCCCCATGACTCGGTACCGCGTCGACCTCGCCCTGCTGGCCGTGGCGTTGGTGTGGGGATCGAGTTATCTGGCCGCCCAGGAGGTCGTCGACGCGGACAGTGTGCTGGCCTTCCTGGCTGTGCGGTTCGCCATCGCCGCCGGCGTGCTGGCGCTGGTGCTGGGGCGCCGGATCACTCGAATCGGCCGCCCGGAAATACTCGTGGGATCGCTGTTCGGCGCCATCCTGACCGCTATCTGTGTCTGTGAAACATACGGGGTGACAAGGACATCGGCGTCCAATGCCGGTCTCATCATGGCGCTGACGGTGGTGATCACCCCGCTGCTGGGTGGTCGGGGAGCCGTCGCGCCACTGTTCTACGCACCGGCCGCGGTGGTGGTGCTGGGCTGCCTCGCGCTGACCCAGTCCGGTGGTTTTGCGCTGCCCAGTGCCGGCGACGCCCTGATCGTGGCGGCGGCGGTGCTGCGGGCCGTGCACGTCACCGTGATGTCGCGGGCCTCGACGCAGCGCCGGCTCGATCCGGCGGCGGTGACGCTGGTGCAGCTGACCACGGTGGCGGTGCTGGCATCGATGCCGGCCTGCGCGCTGGGACAGTTCTCCGTCGTGCCGCAGATGTCCGGACGGGACTGGGCGCTGATCGCCTATCTCGCGCTGGCGTGCACGGTGTTCGCGTTCGGTGTTCAGATGTGGGCGGTGCGGTACAGCACTCCGGCGCGCATGAGCCTCCTGCTGGGCACCGAGCCGCTGTGGGCGGTGGCGATCGGGGTCGGGCTGGCCGGGGACCCGGTCACCGCCCTCGGCGCGCTCGGCGCCGCACTGGTGGTGGCCGGCACGAACTGGGGCAGAATCGTTGACAGCGCAACGATTTCGACGTCGGCGTCCGACGCGCCAGGACGGCCCCGCAGGCCGGGAGCCGCGGGGCCGCCATCGAAAAAGGGCTGATCAGCAGAGGTGCAGGATGGCGGCCTTGTAGAGGAAGGTCGCGTCGGCGGCGTCGACGTTCTCGTTGGTGTTCTCATAGATCGCGTCGAGCGTGACCTGTTGGGGCACACCGTTGGCGAGGTCCTCGCAGATGGAGTAGCCCATGTCCAGGGCCACCTCCTGGGAAGTGTCGCCGTAGCCGTAATCGGTCAGCTCGGTGAAGTAGCCGGTTTCGTCGGCGCTGGCCGGAGCCGCGACCGCGAGTCCCGCGGCGAACGTCGCCGCGAGGACCGGCAGCAACATCTTCCTCATGGTGGTCATCCCTTCATCCCGTGTTGCGCAGGTGGTTGCCAGTCACAGGACATTTTCCGGTGATGCGCAGCGTAGGGAAGTGTAAAGCCGCCTCACAGGGTTTGCACGCCAATCGAACAGACTCAGCTCTTGGCTTCCCATTCCAGGTAGGCGTCGCGTCCAGCAAGGCTCACCGCGACGTCGGCGATCAGCGGATCGAAGAAGCGCTGTCGGTACAGCGGGTCAACACTGGTGCTCACGGTGAAGTAGAGCCCGGACAGTACGGCGACGAACAGCGAGGTGTGCACCACCGTCTGCGGAATCGGGATGTGGACACCGAACCACGTTCCCGCACAAGGCGGTTGGCCGACCTGGCAGGTCTCCTCGGCGGCCCACAGCACGGTGACGTCATAGGGGATGGCGATGATGCCCAGCGCCAGGAAGAAGGCGAACAGTCCGGCGGTGAACAGCACCACCTGAATGGCTTGGGACACCACCATCACGGCGACGACGTTCATCTGCTCGGCGCGGGAGAGCGGCGTGCGGGTCCCCGCGGGTGCGGTGAAGGGCGTGCCGGCCAGCAGTCGGCCGGCATCGGTCTGTTCGGCGCGGTCGTCCCGCAGCGCCTGCACCTCGTCGCGGATGGTGGTGACCATGAACAGCAGCGCCACCAATGCCAGGAAACCGACTGTCTCCCAGAGGCGTTGACGAGTCATCCGGGCCGAGAGCTGCCACAGTTCGCCGGTGAAATACACCACCACCGTCAGCATCAGCAGCGGCAGCGCCCGGCTCATCAGGGTGCCGAGCGCGCCCAGCTGCACCCAGGCGAACCGGAAGGCCCATGCCGCGATAGACCCGAAACCCAGGTAGGTCAACCAGATCGCGAGCAGTGAGATCAGCACGAACAGTGGCGCCTCGGCGGCCGCGGCGCCGGACCAACCGCTGACCGTCACCGGCATCACCACCACGAAGATGGCCATCACCCCCCAGGCGCCCCAGCGCCGGGCGGCCTCGCCGAGTGCGGTGGATCGGCGGTGCAGTGTCACGAGCACGAACGGGGCGGCCAGCAGCACGAGCGTGATGATGCCCAGCCGCAACGCGTATGCGTAGTTCGGGCCGTCGCCGGTGACCTCGGCCAGCAGCATGGTCAGCGCGGTCAGCGCACCCACCGAACTGATCATCGGCGCCGAACGTTCGATCAACCTCCGGGACCGCACCCGGCGGGTCAGCACCAGCGGCAGACCGCGATGCAGAAACCACTCGTGCACCTGCTCGTCGTTCTTGGTCGGGCTGCTGTCGGACACCGCAACATTGTGCGCGTTCGGCGGCCGAATGGCGTGCCACCACGCGCGATCGGCGCCATGAGGCACAGTGGACGGATGCGACGTGGACTTACCCGGCCCGGGAACTGGGGGATCTCGGCGCGGTCGGCTTTCGTCGCAGCCAGCGTGGTGTTCGTGGCGCTCGGTGTCACCGGGATGGTGCTGGCCGGCGTGCTCTACCGCTCGATGCTCAGCGAGGTCGACAACGCCGCCGCCGCGCGGGTGGCCCGGGCCGCCGCGGTGATCGCCGCCCGTGGCCCGGCCGCGCTGGACGCCGAACTGCTCGCCACCGACACCCGGGTGCTGGCCGTGCAGGTCATCGGCGCCGACGGCACGGTGCTGCACCGCTCGCCGGGAGCGCCGTCCACACCGCTGATCCCGGTCGGTGAGATCGGTGCGGGCCCGCGGATCGGTATGCCCGAACATGATTCACCGTTCGGCGAGATCCGTTTCAGCGCGCAGACCGTCATCGGCCCCGACGCGGCGCGCTACACCGTGGTCGTCGGTGAGGGCAGTCCGCTGGTGCTCTCGACGGTGGGGACCGTGGTGACCGCGCTGGCGGTGGCAGCGCCCGTGGTGATCGCGGTGTCGGCGGCCGCGACCTATCTGCTGGTGCGCCGATCCATGCGGTCGGTGGACGATATCCGCTCCCGGGTCGCCGATATCACCACCTCGGATCTGACCGGCCGGGTGCCGGTGCCGGACAGTCGTGACGAGATCGCCGCGCTGGCGGTGACGATGAACGAGATGCTGGCCCGCGTCGAGGCCGGGCACGCCGCACAGCAGCGGTTCGTCGGGGACGCGTCACACGAATTGCGCAGTCCGTTGGCCACCATCATCTCGGCCCTCGAGGTCGCCCAGGCCCATCCCGATCTGCTCAACCCCGAACTGGCGCAACACACGCTGATGCCCGAGGCGCAGCGGATGCGCTCGCTGATCGATGATCTGCTGTTGCTGGCGCGTGCCGACGAGCGGGGCTGGAACATCCGCCGCGACGATGTCGATCTGGACGACCTGGCGAACGGCGAGATCGAACGGCTGCGGCGGGACAGTGATCTGGAGGTGACCGTGAGCATCGAACCGGTACGCGTCAGCGGCGATCCGCCGGCACTGGCCAGGGTGCTACGTAATCTGCTGGACAACGCCGCCCGGCATGCCGCATCGGTGATCGAGGTGGACCTGCGCCACCGCAATGGGCAGGCGGTCCTGACCATCGGCGATGACGGCCCGGGAATACCTGCGGGGGACCGGCTTCGGGTGTTCGATCGGTTCGTCCGCCTCGACGAGGGCCGGTCCCGGGGCGCCGGCGGCACCGGGCTGGGGCTGGCGATCGTGTCCGAGATCCTCGCGGCCCACCACGGTCAGGTCCGCATCGAGGATCGCCCCGGCGGCGGGACGCGGGCGGTGGTTCAGTTGTCGGCGGCCAGCCGGTAGCCGACACCCCGGATGGTCTCGATGGTGTTGGTGCCGAACGGGATGTCGATCTTGCGGCGGACATAACCGACGTACACCTCGACGACATTGTCCGGGCCGTCGTAGTGGGCGTCCCAGACGTTGTGCAGGATATCTGCCTTGGTGACCGCGACGTTCTTGTTGCGCATCAGATACTCCAGCACCCCGTACTCGCGCGGGGTCAACGACAGCGCCTTGTCGCCGCGTTGCACGAGGCGCCGGCCCGGATCCACCGTCAGCGTGCCCGCGGTCAGCATCGGCGGCTTGTGCGGTGCCGCGCGGCGCACCAGGGCGCGGAGCCTGGCCACCAGCACAATGAACGAGAACGGCTTCGTCAGGTAGTCGTCGGCGCCGAGATCGAACGCGTCGGTCTGGTCGTACTCGCCGTCCTTGGCGGTCAGCATCAGCACCGGCGTCCACACCGAACGCGCCCGCATGCGGCGGAGCACCTCGTAGCCGTTGAGACCGGGGAGCATGATGTCGAGGACCACGACGTCGAAGTCGTTCTCGGTCGCCTGCCACAGTCCGTCGATACCGTTGGCAGCCTCCACGACGGCGAACCCTTCAGCCCGCAGGCCGATTGCCAGGGTGGAACTCAACCGGGGTTCGTCCTCGACGATCAGAACTCTCATAACGTCTCTATGTCTACAGGCTCAGCGCAGAGGTCGGCACGCCACACTGTGCGCGGCGCCCGCATGTCAACGACGAGCATGAAGGAGAAAGCGCTGGTGCGTGGCGCGCCGACGGTCTGTTCGGCCTGCGTATCCAGTGACGCTAGCCCTCGTATCGACGGTTGGGACGAAAACACCGAAACCGCTGCCCAGCAGCCCCGATGCCGAGCCTGCGGTCCGGCCACACGCCGGGCGGCCGCCGACGGCGAAGTCGCGTATCGACCGAATTGTTCGGGCCCCGTTCGGTGAACAACTCCGGAAATCCGGCTGAAACCCATACGCAATTTCTGCGTCGGCAGTCGGCGGAATTCGGGCCGCACGGTTATTTCGAAAGCACTCCGCCGCGGATTCGGCGTGACCTGCGTCACTCGATGTATAACGATTCGATAACGTTGCCCGGGCCGCGGTCGGTCCGGCAGCTGCGGTGTTCGCGCTGGTAAGCAGGCGGTGGCCAGCGTTGCCCGATGTCAAACGTGAGCTGTCGCAACTTGATCCGCCTCTTCGGCTGTGTCTACGGTCTTGGCACCGAAGACCTGAAACCAAATGTGATCGATGACTGCTCGGTGGTGACTTTTACTCGATATGAATGGCGTACAAACTGCTCCGGAAATTCGTACCGGCGCACATAATTGGGCCACCGCGTTACGGCCGCCTCGAGGATCCGACGCCGTCGCAATTCGCGACCTGGTGGCCGAAACCGGTGTGCTGGACCTCAATTCGACCTATGCCTATCTGCTGCTGAGCACCGATTTCGCCGAGACGTCGATCGTCGCGGACGTCGACGGCCGGCTGCAGGGCTTCATCACCGGATACCGGCCGCCGCAGCGGCCGGACGTGCTGTTCGTGTGGCAGGTCGCCGTCGCGCCGTCCGCCCAGCGCGGCGGGCTGGCCGCGGCCATGCTCGACGCCCTGGTGGACCGGGTGCGCGCCGGGGGCGACGGTGCTCCGCTCACCGTCGAGGCCACCGTATCGCCGGGCAATGCCAGTTCACGCGCCTTCTTCGGCGCTTTTGCGCGCCGGCACGGTGTGGCACTGACCGAGCGCCCGCACTTCACCGCCGATCAACTCGATCCCGATGGCGCCCACGAGGACGAACCGTTGCTGAGGATCGGGCCCATCGACCGTGCGAAAGCCGTCTGACCTGTCCGGCCGGTTCGTGTTCGATTCACTGTATTTCACTGAAAATTATTGGAGGACAATACTTTGCTGCTCGATACCCCGCTGACGACCGCTCCGGCCCTCACCGAAGCCGACCTACCTTCGGTGTTCTCCACTGTCGAATCCGAGGTACGCAGCTACTGCCGAAACTGGCCCACCGTCCTGACCACCGCCAAGGACTCCTGGGTGACGGACAGCGAGGGTCGCCGCTATCTCGATTTCTTCGCCGGCGCTGGTGCACTGAATTACGGGCACAACAACGCCCAGCTCAAGGGTGCGCTGCTGGAGTACCTGAGCGGCGATGGCATCGTGCACTCGCTGGACATCGCGACGGCGGCCAAGCAGAACTTCCTCGAGACGTTCGACCGACTGATCCTCAAGCCCCGAAAGCTGGACTACAAGGTCCAGTTCCCCGGGCCGACCGGGGCGAACTCGGTGGAATCGGCACTGAAACTGGCGCGCAAGGTGACCGGGCGTGAGTCGATCATCAGCTTCACCAACGCATTCCACGGGATGACGCTGGGCGCACTGTCGGTGACCGGAAACTCGATGAAGCGGGCCGGAGCCGGAATCCCGTTGGTGCACGCGACGCCGATGCCCTACGACAACTACTTCGGGGGAGTCACCGAGGATTTCCACTGGTTCGAGCGGGTGCTCGACGACTCGGGCAGCGGACTCAACCGTCCCGCGGCGGTGATCGTGGAAACCGTGCAGGGCGAGGGCGGCCTCAACGTGGCGCGCCTGGAGTGGCTGCAGGAACTGGCGAACCTGTGCCAGAAGCGCGAGATCCTGCTCATCGTCGACGACGTCCAGATGGGTTGCGGACGCACCGGTGAGTTCTTCAGCTTCGAGGCCGCGGGCATCGTGCCCGATATCGTCACGCTGTCGAAGTCGATCAGTGGTTACGGCCTGCCGATGGCGCTCACCCTGTTCCGCCCGGAACTCGACGTGTGGGCGCCGGGGGAGCACAACGGCACCTTCCGTGGACACAACCCGGCATTTGTCACGGCCACCAAGGCGATCGAAACATACTGGAAAGACCACGAATTCGCGTCCGAAACCGCCGAGAAGGGCACGCTGCTGCGCGACGGTCTCGACAAGATCGCGCTGTCGCATGACGGGGTGTCGGCCCGCGGCAGGGGTATGGCGCAGGGCCTCAAGTTCGATGACGCAGACCTTGCCGCCGACGTGTGCCGGGCCGCGTTCGAGCGCGRCACCCTGATGGAGACCAGCGGTCCGTCCGACGAGGTGGTGAAGCTGCTTCCGCCGCTCACCACGTCACGCAGCGATCTGGAGTCGGGCCTGGAGATCCTGGCCGAATCCGTCGCCGCGACCGTCTAGACACCGACAGGCCAGAGCAGAGAGGGATAACAATGATTGTTCGTACCACCGCCGAGATCACCGGGACCGACCGCGACGTGGCCGCCGAATCCTGGCGCTCCAAACGGATCATCCTGGCCGGCGACGGCGTCGGATTCTCGTTCCACGAGACGACCATCGAGGCATCCTCGGTCCACGACTTCCACTACCAGCACCACGTCGAGGCGGTGTGGGTCGTCGAGGGCAACGGGACCCTGACCAACCTGGAGACCGGTGAGGTCCACCCGCTCGCCCCGGGCACCATGTACCTGCTCAACGGGCACGAGCGGCACCGGGTCGCCTGCGATGAGCAGCTGCGCATGTTGTGTGTGTTCAACCCGCCGGTGACGGGCAAGGAGGTCCACGACGAGTCCGGCGCCTACCCGGCACCGCAGGTGGTGGCATGAGCGCGGCGCTACAGGAGGACCTACAGGACCCGTACCCGACCCGGCTCGACCATGCGATCGCACCGATCGAACGCCGCGAGCCCGCGGTGTGGGGTGCCGCGGGCAATGGACCGTTGGCAGCCCAGGAGCTGGATTCCTTTGCCGCGCAGGGCTATCTGATCCGGCCGGACTCCGTCGCCGAAGACATGCTTTCGCCGCTCGGACGCGAACTGGAACGCCTGGCAGCCGAACTCGACGATGACGACCCCAGGGTGATCCGCGAGCCCGGCGGCTCCATCCGCTCCATCTTCGCGCCACATCTGCTCAGCGAGCTCGTCTCCGAGGTGGTGCGGCTGGACACGGTGCTGCCCGTCGCGCGCCAGCTGCTCGGCAGCGACGTCTACATCCACCAGGCCCGGATCAACCTGATGCCGGCGTTCACCGGCACCGGTTTCTACTGGCACTCCGATTTCGAGACCTGGCACGCCGAGGACGGCATGCCGCAGATGCGCGCGGTGTCGTGCTCGATCGCGCTGACCCGTAACTATCCCTACAACGGATCGCTGATGGTGATTCCGGGATCGCACCGGACCTTCTATCCGTGCGTGGGCGCCACTCCGCAGAACCACCACAGTTCGTCGCTGGTCGCTCAGCAGTTCGGGGTGCCCGACGAGAACACCCTGACCAAGGCGGTCGACGGGGACGGTATCGAACAGTTCACCGGCGCAGCCGGTTCGGCGCTCTGGTTCGACTGCAACCTGCTGCACGGGTCGGGCTCGAACATCACTCCGCTGCCGCGCTCGAACGTCTTCCTGGTGTTCAACTCCGTCGACAATCAGCTGTCCGCGCCATACGCCGCGGACGGGATCCGACCCGAGTACCTGGCGGCCCGGCGCACCCGCTCGCTCGGGTTGCCGGTGCCCGCCCCTACGGCAGCGGCAGGGGCACCTCAGGCACGTGCGGAGTGAGACCCGGCGGGATCGCGGTCCCAGAAGGGGGCGCGGTCCCCGGCAGCGGTGTGCCGAGCTGATCCACCGGTATCTGTCCGAGCAGGCCGCCCCGCAGGTAGCCGCCCTCGTAGAGATGCCACACCCGCCTCGGGAGGTCGATCCCGGACAGGGCTGCATGTTCGTCGCCGGGCGCGACGTCGAACATCGCGCCTTCACCGGGTGCCGAGGGCGTCAGGTTCTGCGGTAGAAAAGTGGAGTTGTTCAGTCCCAGGAGGTTCGGCGGCACGCCGGGTGGTCCGCCCGGCGCCAGCGGCACCGGGTTCTGGCCCAGGAGGTACTGATTCAGGTCGGTGGGCAAGCCGGGCAGCAACGATGCGTCCCGGACCAATGGCGCACCGATGATCGGCAGCGGCGGGCCCGGCGGGACCGGAGGAAGTGCAGGCGCCGCCGGATCGGTCGGCAGAGGCGGAAGTGGTTGCGCAGCTGCGGTTGTCGACGATCCCACCGCGGCGAGTATCCCGGCCACCGCGATACTCCCGACGATCATCATGGCCGCCCCCAGGCGAACTTGGCCGTTCATCAGACCGCCTTGGTGACACCGTAGTGCGCGACGATGTCCTCGGTGCCCGAGGTTCTGCTCGTCAAGATCGCGTATGACCGCAGGAATGACTGACCGAGACAGCCGTCGATGGTGATGTGCACATCATTGAGCGTGACGCGGGTGGTCGTGCCACTGAAATTCTTGTTCATCACCGGGACGTCCCGTACCAGCCCGGGTTGCAGGTCGACCTTGATCGCGCCGGAGACGCTCCCGCCGAGGTCGACCGCGGGTAGCGGGAAAAGGTCGAACCCGCCAATGCCGACGCCGCCGCCGAGTACCACCTTGTCCAGCGCTATGCCGCAGCCGATCTGATAACCGACGACCATCGTTCCGCCGTCCAGTTCGGTGGTGCCCGATCCGTCCACCGTCCCGGTGAATGTGCCGGCCGCCAGGTATTCACGCGACGAGACAGCAGTCGTCAATGGCGCAACCGGTAGCTGAGTCTCGCTCGTCGCGCYGAGCGTCAGGACCCAGCCATCGGGGGTCGTCACCACACTGGGCGGCGCCGACGCGACGACCCCGGTGTCCGGGGGTGGCATTGCCGGGTCAGGCGGCGGTTCCCCCGAGGCGGGCGCTGCCATGGCCAACGCGACGAGCGCGCACACCGCGGTGAGCGCGCCGCGACGAAGCACCATGTGAAGTACCGGCGGCCGAATCCGCGGTTGTGGTGACATTCGTGCGGTGCGCGGTTCAGACAATCTTGGTGACACCGAGGTAGGTGATGACATCTTCGGTGTCCTTGGTCGAGACCGACAGCGTTGCGTAGGACCGGATGAAGGACTGCCCGACACATCGATCGAAGTTGACGCGCAGGCCGGTGATGGTGACGCGTGCATCCACGCCGTCGAACTCCATATCGGTGACATCGACCACGGAGATCTCGCCGGGCAGCAGATCGACGACTCCATCGAGACCGACCTCGACGTCGAAAACTGGTACCGGGAAACCGAGACCGAGGCCGGCGCGCGGGCTGATCTGGACCTTTTCGAGCAGAACGCCACAGCCGATCTGGTACCCGGCGACCAGTGTTCCTCCGTCGACCTTCGTTGCGCCCGAACCGGTGACCTTCCCGGCGAACGTGCCGCCGACCAAGTACTCCCGCGTCGAGACGGCGGTCGTGAGCGGTGTCACCGGCAGCTGGGACTCATCGCGTCCAGACACCTCGATGTGCCAGCCGTCGGGAGTGTCGACAATTCCGGGGGGACCCGACGGAACGGCGCCCGGTGGCCCGGACTGGCCGGCGTTGGCGACCGGCTGCACGGGGTCGGGCACTGGCTCTGCCCGCGCCAAAGGCCCTGTCGCCACAGCAATCGACACGCAGGCGATTGTCAGGGCGGCGGAACTTCTCGCCATGGTGGGTCCGCCTCTCGAAGACCTGATCTCGCGAACTGTAGTCCCGCACCGCCGGCCGGGAGAGGTGATTGACAGGTCGGCGAAGCCCCTTGAGGATTCTGCTATGCGCCGGATCCATGATTCTCTGCATCGGCACAGCGGGAGTCGTCGATGACATCGTCATGTCTGCTCCGGCGGACACTGACCACATCGCTGTGCGCCATCGGCGTGAGCCTGGGTTGCGCCATCACCGTATCGGCCGATCCCGGCCCGCCAGAGCCTCCGCTTCCCGGGCCGGCGGTCGATGTGCCGGTTGCGCTCGAGGCGTCGGGTCCCATGGAGGCGGGCTGTCGGCAGTTCGGCGCGGTGCTGCGGCTCTCCTCCGCGTACTACAACGACTTCGCCTATGCGATCGCCGGCAACGGCGCCGAGGTCGACTACCGGGATCCGAAGGTCCAAGGCGAGAACGTGGAAGGTCGTACCGCACTGCGGAAGGCGGCCGGTGAGGCGATGACTGTGGCGTCGGCGCCCGGAGTGCCGCCGGTGATCGCCGACCCGATGCGCTCATGGTCATGGCATGCAGCGAAGCTGGCGATGGCCATGGGAATTCGTGCCGACGGCGACACCCTCAACAACGCGGCGGCCGAACTCAACAAGGACGCTGAACGTACCGAGATGGCCTGCGCCAACGCGGGGGTTCGTCCCACGATCAGCCACCAGCGGTAGCGCCACCTGTCCCGTCCGCGACGTGCCTTCGAGAGCTCGGGGTACGTCCCCTAGGGTGGGCCCTATGCAACGGATCATCGGCACCGAGGTCGAATACGGCATTTCCTCGCCGTCGGACCCGACGGCGAATCCGATCCTGACCTCGACTCAGGCGGTGCTGGCCTACGCGGCCGCCGCCGGGTTACAGCGCGCCAAGCGCACGCGCTGGGATTACGAGGTGGAATCCCCGCTGCGCGATGCCCGCGGATTCGACCTGTCCCGGTCGTCCGGGCCGGCGCCGATCATCGACGCCGACGAGGTCGGCGCGGCGAACATGATCCTGACCAACGGGGCCCGGCTCTACGTCGACCACGCGCACCCGGAGTACTCGGCTCCCGAGGTGACCGACCCGATGGACGCGGTGATCTGGGACAAGGCCGGCGAACGCGTCATGGAGGCCGCCGCACGGCACGTGGCCAGCGTGCCCGGAGCGGTCAAGCTGCAGCTCTACAAGAACAACGTCGACGGCAAGGGCGCCTCCTACGGCACCCACGAGAACTATCTGATGTCACGCCAGACGCCGTTCTCCGCCGTCATCGCCGGGTTCACACCGTTCCTGGTGTCGCGCCAGGTGTTCACCGGGTCCGGGCGCGTCGGCATCGGCCCGTCCGGCGACGAGCCCGGCTTCCAGCTGTCCCAGCGGGCCGACTACATCGAGGTCGAGGTCGGACTGGAGACCACCCTCAAGCGCGGCATCATCAACACCCGAGACGAACCGCACGCCGATGCCGACAAGTACCGGCGCCTGCACGTCATCATCGGTGACGCGAACCTCGCCGAGACGTCGACCTATCTCAAGGTCGGCACCAGCTCGCTGGTGCTGGACCTCATCGAAGAGGGACCCGCGCACGGTATCGATCTGTCCGATCTGGCGCTGGCCCGGCCGGTGCACGCCGTGCACGTGGTCAGCCGCGACCCGTCGCTGCGCGCCACCGTCGCACTCGCCGACGGCCGCGAACTGACCGCGCTTGCGCTGCAACGGATCTACCTGGACCGGGTGGCCAAGCTGGTGGCCGCCCGCGATCCGGACCCGAGGGCCAACCATGTCCTGGAGACCTGGGCGCACGTGCTGGATCTGCTGGAACGCGACCCGATGGAATGCGCCGAGATCCTGGACTGGCCTGCCAAGCTGCGACTCCTCGAGGGTTTCCGGCAGCGGGAGAACCTGACCTGGTCGGCCCCGCGGCTGCACCTGGTGGATCTGCAGTACTCCGATGTGCGCCTGGACAAGGGCTTGTACAACCGGCTGGTGGCACGCGGGTCGATGCAGCGCCTGGTGACCGAGCAGCAGGTGATCGACGCCGTCGACAACCCGCCGACCGACACCCGCGCCTACTTCCGCGGCGAATGCCTGCGGCGGTTCGGCGCCGATATCGCCGCGGCAAGCTGGGACTCGGTCATCTTCGATCTGGGTGGAGATTCACTCGTCCGGATTCCGACGCTGGAACCGCTGCGCGGCAGCAAGGCACACGTCGGTGCGCTGCTGGACTCGGTGGACAGTGCCGCCGAACTGGTCGAGCAGCTCACCACATAAGCTGCGCTATCCCAAGCATTGCCGGTGTTGACCGGTAGTGTGAAAGAACCGGACGAGCAATCAGGAGGCAGCGATGGCTCAGGAGCAGACCAAGCGTGGCGGCGGCGGTGGCGAGGACGACGACGCCAGCGGCCCTTCGGCGGGCGGCCAAGAGCGCCGCGAGAAGCTGGCCGAGGAGACCGACGATCTGCTCGATGAGATCGATGACGTCCTGGAAGAGAACGCCGAGGACTTCGTGCGCGCCTATGTTCAAAAGGGCGGCCAGTGACGGCCTGGTCGAATAAGCCTTTCACCAATCCGCTCGATCTCACGTCATCACATCTGAATCTGTCGTCCTTCTCGGATTTTCTGAGCAGGCAGGCACCGGAGTTGCTTCCGGGCGGTGTCTCGCACGCCGTCCCCAGTGGTGGTGTCGATCTGCCGCACGGCACGACGATCGTGGCGCTCAGGTACCCCGGCGGGGTCCTCATCGCCGGTGACCGGCGCGCCACCCAGGGCAACATGATCGCCAGTCGCGACGTGCAGAAGGTGCACATCGCCGACGACTACGCGGCCACCGGCATCGCGGGCACCGCGGCGATCGCCGTCGAATTCGCCCGGCTCTACGCGGTGGAGCTCGAGCACTACGAAAAGGTCGAGGGTGTCCCGCTGACCTTCCGCGGCAAGGTGAACCGGCTGGCCACCATGGTCCGCGGCAACCTCGGTGCGGCCCTTCAGGGTTTCGTCGCGCTACCCCTGCTGGTCGCCTTCGATGTCGACGCGGTCGATCCGGTCAACGCCGGTCGCATCGTGTCCTTCGACGCGGCCGGCGGCTGGAACATCGAGGAAGAGGGCTACCAGGCAGTGGGTTCGGGATCGCTGTTCGCCAAGTCGTCGATCAAAAAGCTGTACACGCAGGTGACCGACGCCGATACGGCGCTCAAGGCCGCCATCGAGGCGCTCTATGACGCCGCCGACGACGACTCGGCCACCGGCGGACCGGATCTGGTGCGCGGTATCTACCCGACCGCCGTGCTGATCGAAGCTGCCGGCGCCGAGGAAGTGACCGAGGCCCGGATCGCGGGGCTCGCGCGCGAAGTCATCGAGCGCCGGACGCGTACGGACGGGAACGGCTGATGAGCTTTCCGTACTTCATCTCGCCCGAGCAGGCGATGCGCGAGCGTTCCGAGCTTGCCCGCAAAGGCATTTCACGCGGACGCAGTGTGGTCGTACTGGCCTACGACAGCGGTGTGCTTTTCGTGGCCGAGAACCCGTCGCGTTCCCTGCAGAAGGTCAGTGAGCTCTACGACCGGGTCGGCTTCGCCGCCGTCGGACGCTTCAACGAGTTCGACAAGCTGCGGGTGGCCGGTATCCAGTTCGCCGACACCCGCGGCTACGCCTACGACCGCCGGGACGTCACCGGCCGGCAGCTGGCGAATGTGTACGCCCAGGCGCTCGGCACCATCTTCACCGAACAGGCCAAGCCGTTCGAGGTCGAGCTGTGTGTCGCCGAGGTGGCGCATTACGGGGAGACGAAAGCCCCTGAGCTGTACCGCATCACCTACGACGGCTCGATCGCCGACGAGCCACATTTCGTGGTGATGGGTGGCACCACCGAGCCGATCGCCACCGCGCTGGGGGAGTCCTTCACCGAGAACGCCAGTTTGGCCGACGCGGTGAAGATCGCGGTGAACGCCCTGCGCGCCGGTGGTAGCGGCAGCGAACCCCGGGTGCTGGAACCGTCCACCATGGAGGTGGCGATCCTGGACGCCGGCCGTCCCCGTCGTGCGTTCCGGCGCATCACCGGGGCCGCGCTGGAGGCCCTGGTGCCCGACACGGAACCGGATCAGCCTGCCGCGGAGTAAGGCGCAACGAACCGGCGGGAAACGAACCGCCGTGCAGCCTTGCGCACCGTTACCGATACCCAACCCGTAAGCTCGATCATGTGCAGCGACGGATCATGGGAATTGAGACTGAATTCGGGGTGACCTGCACGTTTCACGGTCACCGGCGGCTCAGTCCGGACGAGGTTGCCCGCTATCTGTTCCGGCGGGTGGTGTCCTGGGGCCGCAGCTCCAACGTCTTCCTCCGCAACGGGGCGCGGTTGTACCTCGATGTGGGGTCACATCCGGAGTACGCGACGGCCGAGTGCGACAACCTCGCCCAGCTCGTCACGCATGACCGCGCCGGTGAGCGGGTGCTCGAAGATCTGCTGATCGATGCCGAGCAGCGGCTGGCCGATGAGGGCATCGGCGGCGACATCTACCTGTTCAAGAACAACACCGACTCCGCGGGCAACTCCTACGGCTGCCACGAGAACTACCTCATCGTGCGGGCCGGCGAGTTCTCCCGGATCTCGGATGTCCTGCTGCCGTTCCTGGTGACCCGTCAGCTGATCTGCGGCGCCGGAAAGGTGCTGCAGACCCCCAAGTCGGCCACCTTCTGCCTGAGCCAGCGCGCCGAGCACATCTGGGAGGGCGTGTCGAGTGCGACGACCCGTTCGCGCCCGATCATCAACACCCGCGACGAGCCGCACGCCGACGCCGAGAAGTACCGCCGGCTGCACGTGATCGTCGGTGACTCCAACATGTGCGAGTCCACCACCATGCTGAAGGTCGGGACGGCCTCGCTGGTGTTGGAGATGATCGAAGCCGGCGTGGCCTTCCGGGACTTCTCGCTGGACAACCCGATCCGGGCCATCCGCGAGGTGAGCCACGATCTGACCGGGCGCCGCCCGGTGCGGCTGGCGGGCGGTCGGCAAGCCAGCGCGCTCGACATCCAGCGTGAGTACTACGGCCGTGCGGTGGAGTACCTGCAGACCCGTGAACCGAACACCCAGATCGAGCAGGTCGTCGATCTGTGGGGTCGCCAGCTCGACGCGGTGGAAAGCCAGGATTTCGCGAAGGTCGACACCGAGATCGACTGGGTGATCAAGCGCAAGCTGTTCCAGCGCTACCAGGATCGCTACAGCATGGAGCTCGCCGATCCCAAGATCGCGCAGCTCGACCTCGCCTACCACGACATCAAGCGCGGTCGCGGGGTGTTCGACCTGCTGCAGCGCAAGGGGCTGGCCGCGCGGATCACCACCGACGAGGAGATCGAAGCCGCGGTCAACACCCCGCCCCAGACCACCCGGGCCAAGCTGCGTGGCGAGTTCATCAGCGCCGCACAGGAAGCGGGCCGGGATTTCACCGTCGACTGGGTGCACCTCAAGCTCAACGACCAGGCTCAGCGCACCGTGCTGTGCAAGGACCCGTTCCGCTCGGTGGACGAGCGGGTCAAGCGGCTGATCGCGAGCATGTGAGCGGGTCGCGCCGGGATCGCGGCCGCTGCACGCCCTAAGCTGCTTTGGTGCCGACATCCAAGGTCGAAAGACTGATGAATCTGGTGATCGCACTGTTGTCCACCAGTTCCTATCTCACCGCGGAGAAGATCCGCAAGAACGTGGCCGGCTACTCCGACAGCGCCAGTGACGAGGCGTTCTCGCGGATGTTCGAGCGCGACAAGAACGAACTGCGCGACCTGGGCATCCCGCTGGAGACCGGCAGGATGTCCTCGTTCGATGCGACCGAGGGTTACCGCATCAACCGGAAGGCCTACGCGCTGCCGCCGGTCGAGCTGACCGCCGAGGAGTCGGCCTCGGTCGCGGTCGCGACGCAGCTGTGGCAGTCCCCGGAGATGGTCACCGCCACCCAGAGCGCCCTGCTCAAGTTGCGTGCCGCCGGCGTCGACGTCGATTCCGAGGACGCCGGAGTGGCGTTCACTTCGACCGCCGCACTGCCCGGACTGCGCGGCTCCGAGGAGGTGCTGGGAGTCCTGTTGGCCGCCAGCAATTCCGGGCGAGTGGTGCAGTTCGAGCACCGTCCGTCCCGCAACGATCCGTACCGCACCCGCACGGTGGAACCGTGGGGCGTGGTCACCCATCGGGGGCGCTGGTATCTGGTCGGGCACGACCGGGACCGTGCGGACACGCGCACCTTCCGGCTGTCGCGCATCACCGGCGCCAAACCCGTCGGGCCGGCCGGGGCGGTGACCCCACCGGAAGGGGTGAATCTGCGACAGATCGTGCAGCGGGTGGTGGCCGATGTCCCCACCGGCGAGCGCGCCCGGGTGTGGATCGCCGAGGGGCGGGCCACCGCACTGCGCCGCCAGGCCGCCACGGCGACCCCGAGCGTGTGGCGGGGTCGTGCCGGGGAGGAGATCACCGTCGACATCGGCATGTACGACCGGCTGGCACGGGAGATCGCCAGCTATGGCACCGATGCCGTGGCACTGGATCCGCCGCAGTTGCGCGAGGACGTGGTGGCGCGGTTGCGCGGGCAGGCGGAGCGCGCATGAGTCAGGTCTCCAGCCGGCTGGTCCGGTTGCTCAACATGGTCCCGTACTTCAAGGCCAATCCCCGGGTGACCCGCGACGAGGCGGCTGCGGCCCTCGGTGTGACCCGGAAACAACTCGACGCCGATCTCGAACAGCTCTGGCTGTGCGGACTGCCCGGATACGGCCCCGGCGATCTGATCGACTTCGACTTCACCGGCGACACCATCGAGGTCACCTTCGCCGCCGGGGTGGACCATCCGTTGCGGCTGACCTCGCCCGAGGCCACCGGCATCCTGGTGGCGTTGCGCGCCCTGCTCGATGTGCCGGGCATGGTCGATCCGCGGGCCGCGCGCTCTGCGATCGCCAAGATCGAATCTGCCGCAGGCACCGCCGGGGCCGTCGGAAACGCCGAACTGGAGAGCGACGAGCCCGAGAGCGCGACGGCCGCCGCGGTGCGTGACGCCGCCCGTACCGGCAAGGCGCTCTCGCTGGAGTACCACTCGGCGTCCCACGACACGGTGTCGAGCCGCATCGTCGACCCCATCCGGGTGGTGCTGGTCAGCGACCGCAGCTATCTGGAGGCGTGGTGCCGCACCGCCGAGGGGGTGCGGCTGTTCCGGTTCGACCGCATCGTGGACGCCCAGGTGCTCGACGAGCCCGCCCGGCCGCCGGCGCCTGCGGTGCAGGCCGGACCCGACACCGCGCTGTTCGACGCCGACGCCGAGGATCCCTCGTTGCACTCGGCACGCCTGCTCATCGACCGCTCGGCGGAATGGATGTTCGACTACTACCCGTTGCGAGTGATCACCGAGCTCGCCGACGGTGCCTGCGAAGCGGCCATGACCTACGCTTCCGATGAGTGGATGGCCCGGTTCGTATTGGGCTTCGGATCGGCGGTGCGGGTGTTGACACCGCAGTCGCTGGCCGAGAAGGTCCGCGAGACCGCCGCGGCTGCGGTACGCGCTTACGAAGACGAGTAGACTCGACCACAACTTGCGGAGGTGTTTGAATTGGGCGGTCTTCAACCGTGGCACTGGCTGATCGTTATCGCGGCTTTCATTCTGTTGTTCGGTGCCAAGAAGCTCCCGGACGCAGCGCGTTCTCTGGGTAAGTCGATGCGCATCTTCAAGTCCGAGATCAAAGAGATGCAGGCCGACGGCGCCGACAAGCCGGAAGCCGCGCCGCTTCCCGCCACCCCGGTCACCTCGGAGCGCGTGGAGACACCTGCGCCCGAGCAGTCCGGCGACAAGCGACCGGCCTGATAGCTGCCAAGTCCGTCCCATCGCGGTGTGATGTCGCGTCGATAGGGCGCGCCTGCCTGCATCGACGTTAAGGCTGCCCGTGCACCCCCCTGGAATTTTCAAGAGGTTCGACCCGCGCCAACGACGCGCCCGGGCGAATCCCGACGGCACCATGTCGCTGGTCGATCATCTCGCCGAACTGCGCAACCGGCTGCTGATTGCGACCGCGGCGGTGGTGCTGACCACGATCGTCGGTTTCTTCTGGTACACCCACGGCGTCTTCGGCTTCCACAGCCTCGGCGAGTGGCTTCGCGGTCCGTACTGTTCGCTGCCGGAGTCCGCGCGCGCCACCATCGCCCCCGACGGGCAGTGCCGATTGCTGGCCACCGGTCCGTTCGACCAGTTCATGTTGCGGCTGAAGGTCGCCCTGACCGCCGGGATCGTGCTGGCCTGCCCGGTCTGGCTGTATCAGCTCTGGGCGTTCATCACCCCGGGCCTGTACCGCAAGGAACGGCGTTTCGGCATGGCGTTCGTCGGGGTGGGCGCGGTGCTGTTCATCGGCGGCTCAGTGCTGGCCTACGTGGTGTTGTCCACCGCGTTGAGCTTCCTGCTCACCGTCGGCAGCGACGTCCAGGTCACCGCGCTCTCGGGTGATCAGTACTTCGGCTTCCTGATCAACCTGCTGCTGGTGTTCGGGATCAGCTTCGAGTTCCCGCTGCTGATCATCATGCTCAACGTGATCGGCGTGCTGCCCTACGCGAAACTCAAGGAGTGGCGCCGCGGCCTGATCTTCGCGCTGTTCGTGTTCGCCGCGTTCGCGACGCCGGGTTCCGACCCGTTCTCCATGCTGGCGCTCGCGCTGGCGCTGACCGTGCTGCTCGAGCTCGCCATCCAGGTCACCCGCGTGCACGACAAGCGCAAGGCCCGCCGCGAGGCGCTGGCCGAGGTCCCCGAGGATGAGGCTGCGCCGATCCCGGCCGCCGAACCGATCGCGCCGCCGACCGCGGTGTCCTCCCAGAAATTGTTCGACGACGATGTCACCTGAGTCCGGGCCGCCTGAGTCCGGTCCGGAACTGCTCGGTTTCGCCGCGCAGCTTCCCTTCGGCCTCGATCCTTTCCAGGTACGTGCCTGTGTCGCTCTGGAGTCCGGCCACGGAGTGCTGGTCTGCGCACCGACCGGAGCCGGCAAGACCGTCGTCGGCGAGTTCGCGGTGCACCTGGCACTGGCGGCGGGCCGGAAGTGCTTCTACACCACCCCGATCAAGGCGCTGAGCAACCAGAAGCACCTCGACCTCGTGCGCCGCTACGGCGCCGACCGGGTCGGGTTGCTCACCGGCGACCAGTCGATCAACTCGGACGCCCCGGTGGTCATCATGACCACCGAAGTGCTGCGCAACATGCTCTATGCCGACTCGCCGGCACTGCAGGGGCTTTCCCATGTGGTGATGGACGAGGTGCACTTCCTGGCCGACCGGATGCGCGGCGCGGTGTGGGAGGAGGTCATCCTGCACCTGCCCGAAGAGGTGCGACTGGTCAGCCTCTCCGCCACGGTGAGCAACGCCGAGGAGTTCGGGGGCTGGATCCAGACCGTGCGCGGGGACACCACCGTGGTGGTCGACGAGCACCGACCGGTTCCGCTTTCTCAGCACATGATGGTCGGCAAGCGACTCTTCGACCTGTTCGAGGGTGGTGGGCAGACCACCCTGGTGGACCCGAACCTGCTGCGTCACATCGCGCACCGCCGTGAGGCCGACCGGCTGGCGGACTGGCAGCCGCGGGGCCGCAACCGGGGCAGGCAGGGCCGCCCGACCGTGCACCGCGGGCCGTCGCGACCCGATGTCATCGCCACCCTGGATGCCGAGGGACTGCTTCCGGCAATCACTTTCGTCTTCTCCCGGGCCGGCTGCGATGCGGCGGTCAAGCAGTGCCTGCGCGCACCGCTGCGACTCACCAACGACGAAGAACGCGCCCGCATCACCGAGGTCATCGACCGGCGGTGTGCCGACCTCGCCCAATCCGATCTGGGCGTGCTCGGCTACTACGAGTGGCGCGAGGGCCTGTTGCGGGGGCTGGCGGCCCATCACGCGGGCATGCTGCCGGTCTTCCGGCACACCGTCGAGGAACTCTTCACCGCGGGGCTGGTGCGGGCGGTGTTCGCCACCGAGACACTGGCTTTGGGCATCAACATGCCCGCCCGCACCGTGGTGCTGGAGCGCCTGGTCAAGTACAACGGCGAGCAACACGCCCCGCTGACGCCGGGGGAGTACACCCAGCTGACCGGGCGCGCGGGTCGCCGCGGGATCGACATCGAAGGTCACGCGGTGGTGCTGTGGCACGCCGATGACAACGCCGCGGAACCCGCCGAGGTCGCCGGTCTGGCCTCGACACGCACCTTCCCGCTGAAGAGTTCCTTTGCGCCGTCGTACAACATGACGATCAACCTGGTCCAGCAGATGGGCCCGGACCTGGCGCGCCAACTGCTGGAACGGTCCTTCGCGCAGTACCAGGCCGACCGTTCGGTGGTGGGCCTGGTGCGAGGCGTCGAACGCGGGGAGCGCATGCTCGCCGAGATCGCCGCCGAGCTGGACCCCGAGATGCTCGAATACGCGCGCTTGCGTGCCGAGATCAGCACCCGGGAACGCGCTCAGTCGCGGGCATCGCGGCTGCACCGGCGCCGGGCGGCCGACGAGGCGCTGGCCGGTTTGCGCCGCGGCGACATCATCACCATCACCCAGGGCCGCCGGGGTGGGCTGGCCGTGGTCCTCGAACCCGCCCCCGACAGCGACGACCCGCGGCCGCTGGTCCTCACCGAACATCGCTGGGCCGGGCGTATCTCGTCGGCCGACTACTCCGGGGCGTCCACCCGGCTGGGATCGATGACGCTGCCCAAGCGCGTCGAGCACCGCCAGCCCCGGGTGCGCCGTGACCTGGCATCGGCGCTGCGGTCGGCGGCCGCCGGCCTGGATGTGCCGTCCCGGCGCCGGGAGCAGGGCGGCGTCGACCGTGATGTGGACCCCGAACTGGCCGGGCTGCGTGACCAACTGCGCCGCCATCCCGCCCACGGCGCGGCCGACCGCGAGGCCCAGGTCCGTGCGGCCGAGCGCTATCTGCGCATCGAACGCGACAACGAGCAGATCCGGCAGAAGGTCGCCGCCGCCACCAATTCCCTGGCGCGCACGTTCGACAAGATTCTGGTGCTGCTGACCGAGCGGGGCTTCATCGATCCGGCCGGCGACACGCCGAAGGTCACCGAGGACGGGCGGTTGCTCGCGCGGATCTACAGCGAGAGTGACCTTTTGGTCGCCGAGTGCCTGCGCCAAGGCGTCTGGGAGGGTCTGGCACCGGCCGAGCTGGCGGCCGTGGTGTCCGCGGTGCAGTTCGAATCGCGCGGTGACGGCACCGGCCCGCAGGGCCTGCAGATCCCGACGGGGGGCATCCGGCGCGCGCTGGCGGGCACCCGCCGGCTGTGGGCCCAGATCCGCAGTGACGAACAGCGGCAACGCATTGCGCACAGCCGCGAACCCGACGACGGCTTCGTGGCCGCCATCCACCAGTGGGCCACCACCGGTGATTTGGCCTCCTCACTGGCGGCATCCGATGTCAGCGGCAGCGGATCCCCGCTGTCCGCGGGAGATTTCGTGCGGTGGTGCCGTCAGGTCCTGGATCTGCTGGACCAGGTGCGCAATGCCGCCCCCACACCGGCGCTGCGGACAGCGGCGAAACGCGCCATCACCGACATTCGACGAGGCGTCGTAGCAGTTGATGCAGGGTAGTGTGGCGGCGTAGAACGAGCCCGGATCAAGGAGACACGATGAGCGGACCGCAGGGATCTGACCCCACGCAGGCGTGGTCAGGCCAGCCGCCGCAGTCCGGCGGTGCCCCGTCACCGGGTGAACAGCCCGCCTGGCAGCCGCCGCCCACACCCGAGCAGGCCGCCGGCGATGCCCCGGCCTGGCAGCAGCCCGCCTACCAGCAGCCGCAGGCGCCGCAGCAGTACCCGCAGTATCAGCAGCCCGCGTACAACCCGCCCCCGCAGGGCGACCAGTACGGCCAGCAGCCCACGGGGTACGCGCCGCAGGGGTACCCGCAGTACGGTCAGCAGCCGGGTCAGCCCTACGGGCAGCCCCAGTACGGACAGCCGCCCCAGTACGGCCAGCCCGGTCAGTACGACCAGCAGCAATATTCGCCCTACGGGCCCACCGGCTCCGAAGAGGGCTCGAAGAAGTCGCTGGCCGTCATCGGCACCGTGATCGGTGTGCTGGCCGCGGTGATCGTCGCGGTGGTGCTGGTACTCGGATTCTGGAAGCCCGGATTCTTTGTCACCACCACGCTGGACGTCGATGCCGCGCAGACCGGTGTGCAGCAGATCCTGACCGACGAGGCCAACGGATACGGCGCCAAGAACGTCAAGGACGTCCAGTGCAATGACGGTGTCAGCCCCGAGGTGAAGAAGGGCGACACCTTCACCTGCCAGGTCAGCATCGACGGCACCAAGCGTCAGGTCACCGTGACGTTCCAGGACGACAACGGCACCTACGAGGTCGGCCGCCCGAAGTAGTCCACGCTCTCTCGACGAATGCCCGCGATACGCCGTATCGCGGGCATTCGCGTGTCAGGGCAGCGTGTCGAGTGCCTTCTGCAGACGCCCGATCGATGACACCACTCCGTACTCCTCGGCCAGTGCCACCACCCGGGCCGGGTCGGCCGCGGACAGCGGCAGGACGTCGGACGATGTGGACAGCGCGACAGGGGCATCCACGGCGACCCGCACCACCGGTTCGGCGGCGATGATGTACTCGTCGGCGGCGAGCAGCTTCTTGCGTTGGGCGGCAGGCATTTTCGATGACGGATCGGCGGCGGCCGCGACGATCGCGGACAGCGAGCCGTGCTGGGCCATCAGAGTCGCCGCGGTTTTCTCGCCGATGCCCGCAACCCCGGGCAGCCCGTCCGACGGGTCGCCGCGCAGCAGCGCCAGTTCGGCGTAGGCCGGCCCGGCACGGTCCACCGGCACGCCGTAGGTATCGGCGACCTCGGTGGGCCCGAACAGGATCGCCTTGCTCAGGCCGCGGCCGATGTAGAACACCCGCACCGCGACCGGGTCGTCGCCGACCAACTGCAGCAGATCCCGGTCCCCGCTGACCACGATGACGGGGTCGCGGCGCTCGGCGGCGGCCAGCGTGCCCAGCACATCGTCGGCCTCGTATCCCGGTGCGCCCGCGGTGGTGATGCCGAACGCGTCGAGCACGGCCATGATCATGTCGACCTGCGGGGTCAGTTCATCGGGCACCTCCTCGACGTCGGGGGCACCGTCGGGGCGGGCCTCCTCGACGCGGTGCGCCTTGTACGACGGGATGCGGTCCACCCGCCACTGCGGCCGCCAGTCGAGATCGAGACAGACCACCAGCCGGGCCGGCCGATGCTGGGTGACCAGGGTGGAGACGGCATCGAGGAAACCGCGCAGCGCGTTGACCGGCCGGCCGTCGGGGGCGGTGATCGAGGACGGCACCCCGAAGAACGAGCGGAACCACATGCTGGCGCCGTCGAGCAGCAGCACCGGTCGATCGGCGGTCATGACGACTGCACGCGGAAGACGTAGGAACCCACCGTGACCAACCTGTCCTCATTTCCCTCGTCGTAGAGTTGCACCCGCACCGCGACGGTGCCGTCGGCGCCGGGAACCCGCTCGGTCTGCACCCGGAACGGGCCGGCCTTGCCGCGGGCCAGGAACATCACATGCGCCGAGACACCCTGCACGTCGCCGCCCGCGGCATCGATCGCCGCCGTCTCCAGGATCACGAACTGCGGCCCGATGTGCAGGGCGGCATCGGGGGAGGCGACCTCGGCCGACAGTTCCGGCAGACCCCACAGCCCGTCCTCGCGCCGGAATCCGCCGAACACCTGCCACAGCGGAGGCAGATCGGGTGAGTCGATCACCTCGATGTTGTCGACCTCCATCTTCTGCAGGCCGCCGGGCGGCACGCCGATGCTCACCCCCTGGCCCTCGATCAGCGCGAGTACCCGGTCGGGCCGGTCCGCATCGACGATCGCGGCCCGGCTGTAACCGAATTGCCTGCCCTGTTTCAGTGGCTCGGAGACGATCTCGATGCGGCGCACATCGTGGCCGGGGTCGAGGATCTGACAGGAGTGGATGACCGGATTCGGCACGGCCTCCAGATCCGACATGTGCCCGCTCTCGGGTGCCGAGATGCCGAGCACCGCAAACAGCAGTCCACCACCGGCATTGCGCATGTCGTGGCGCACCGTCACGGTGTCCTCGACATCGCGCGGGTCCATCGAGGCATACATCCGGCCGATGTAGCGGTAGCTGAGCAGCCCGCCCCACCGTCGCCGCAGCTCGTCGGCGTAGGCCTCCTGCTGATCGRTCAGCTCCCGGATATCCCTCAGCATCGCC
Source organism: Mycobacterium sp. P4_H6 (assembly GCF_056400845.1). Taxonomy (NCBI): domain Bacteria; kingdom Bacillati; phylum Actinomycetota; class Actinomycetes; order Mycobacteriales; family Mycobacteriaceae; genus Mycobacterium; species Mycobacterium sp. P4_H6. Next base: position 169,450 of record NZ_JBFUKN010000001.1, read on the forward strand.
TGACAGTAGCGTGAGGTATGACCTTCACTGTGGATCGCATCGACCACGTCGTGCTGAATTGCCGTGATACCGAAGCCACCATCGACTGGTACGTGAGGGTGCTGAACATGCGGCGCGAGGAGTTCGGCGCCGGCCGCACCGCGCTGGCGTTCGGCGCCCAGAAGATCAATGTGCGGCCCACCGGGGCACCGAACTGGGTGACCGCGGACGCCGATGTGCCGGGCTCGCTGGATCTTTGCTTCATCGTCGACGCCGACGCCGCCACGGTCGGTGCGCATCTGCGGGCCCGCGGGGTGCAAATCACCGAAGGGCCGGTCGCCAAGACCGGTGCGCTGGGCCCGATGACCTCGCACTACTGCCGCGACCCCGAGGGCAACCTGGTCGAGGTCGCCACCTATAGCGGGCATGACTAACCTCGTCCTCATGGACAGCAGTCGTTTCAGCACCGAGGTCTACGCGCAGCGCGTCCGGGCGGCCGCCGCAGGTGCGGCGAGCGCCGGGCTTGCCGGCCTGGTGATCACCCCCGGCTACGACCTGCGCTACCTGGTGGGCTCACGAGCGCAGACCTTCGAGCGGCTCACCGCGCTGGTGCTGCCCGCCGACGGGTCGGCGCCCACGGTGGTGGTCCCACGCCTGGAGCTGGCCGCGCTCCGCGAGTCTGCGGTGACCGAAATCGGTGCGACGGTTCAGGATTGGGTGGACGGCGAGAATCCCTACGAGTTGGTCGCGCAGGCACTGCGGGGATCGGGCGTGGCGCCGGTGACCGTCGCCGTCACCGATTCGATGACGGCCCTGCACCTGCTGCCGCTGGCCGACGTGCTGGGCGCGGTGCCCGTGCTGGCCACCGACGTGCTGCGCAGGCTGCGGATGATCAAGGACCCGGCCGAGGTCGACGCGCTGCGCAAGGCCGGCGCGGCCATCGACCGCGTGCACGCGCGGGTGCCGGAGTTCCTGGTGTCCGGCCGCACCGAAGCCGACGTCGCCGCAGACATCGCCGAAGCCATTGTCGCCGAAGGCCATTCGGAGGTGGCGTTCATCATCGTCGGATCCGGCCCCAACGGGGCGGACCCACATCACGAATGCTCGGACCGCGAGCTGCAGGTCGGCGACATCGTCGTCGTCGACATCGGCGGGCCGTATGCGCCGGGCTACAACTCCGACTCGACCCGCACGTACAGCATCGGTGAGCCCGACGCCGAGATCGCCCGCCGGTACGCGGTGCTGCAACGCGCCCAGGCCGAGGCCGTCGGGGCGGTCCGCCCGGGCATCACCGCCGGTTCGGTCGATGCGGTGGCGCGCGATGTGCTGGCCGCCGAAGGCCTGGCCGAGGTGTTCGTGCACCGCACCGGGCACGGTATCGGGCTGTCGGTGCACGAAGAGCCCTACATCGTCTCCGGGAACGAGATCACCCTGGAGCCGGGCATGGCATTCTCGGTGGAGCCCGGCATCTACTTCCCCGGCCAGTGGGGCGCGCGGATCGAGGACATCGTCATCGTCACCGAGGACGGGGTGGAATCGGTGAACCAGCGTCCGCACGACCTGGTCGTGGTGCCGGTGTGAGGCTCAGGCCTCGCTGCGGTCCAGCAGCGTCGAGGATCCCAGCACCCGCTCGATCCGGACCTCGATGACCACCCGGCGCGGGTTCACCCGTGGGGTGCGGTAGCGCTGGGCATAACGCAGCTCGGCATCGCGCACATCGTCGGCGTCGCCGCTGACGGTGGCCGCACCTTCCAGCGACAGCCAGCGCGCGCCGTCGACCTGGCTGAGCACGGCGACCCCACGCTCCTTGGCGTTGACCGCCTTCTGCGAACCGCCGGTGGTGATCACCCGGGCGATGTGCGTGGTCGGGTCGAAGGTGAAACCCACCGCCACGACGTGCGGCGAATTGTCACCCCGCAGCGTGGTCAGCATCGCCAGATGACGCTCTGTCAGAAATGCCAGCGCGTCGTTGGTGAGTCGGGTTGTTGCCTTGCGACCAGATGCAGCCATCGGGGTCCACGCTAGCGCAGGACATAATCACAGCCATGGAGGACACGGGACTCGTCGTCATATTCGGGGGGCGCAGCGAGATCGGCGTGGAACTCGCGCAGCGGATCGCCGGCGGACGCACCGTCGTCCTGGCCGCCCGCCGCGCGGACGATCTGACCGTGCAGGTGGCGGCGGTCCGGGCGGCCGGGGCCACCGCCGTGCATGTGCAGGAGTTCGACGCCGACGACACCGCGTCCCACCGGGGGCTGGTCGAGGCGATCGAAACCGCTCACGGCCCGATCGCCACCGCGGTCCTGACCTTCGGTGTGCTCGGCGATCAAGCGCGCGCCGAGGCCGATGCCGACCACGCGGTCGCGGTCGTGCACACCGACTACGTGGCCCAGGTGAGCCTGCTCACCGTGCTGGCAGACGCGATGCGCCGTGCCGGCGGCGGGGACCTGGTGACGTTCTCCTCGATCGCCGGGGTGCGGGTGCGCCGGGCCAACTACGTGTACGGATCGGCCAAGGCGGGCCTGGACGGTTTCTGCAGCGGGCTCGCCGACGCATTGCACGGTTCCGGGGTGCGCCTGCTGGTGGTGCGCCCCGGTTTCGTGATCGGGCGGATGACCGAGGGGATGACGCCGGCGCCGTTCTCCAGCACCCCCGCGCAGGTCGCCGCCGCGACGGCGAAGGCACTGGCCGGCGGGCGGCGCACGGTGTGGATCCCGTGGCAGGTCGGTGCCATCGCCGCAGTCTTCAGGATGTTGCCCGGCCCGATCTGGCGGAGGTTGCGGCGATGAGCGCGAAGAGCAGAGGATGCAGATGATCATCGTAATCGGCATCGGAGCCGACGGCATGGCCGGCCTGGGTGCGGCCGCGCGCGCCGAACTTGCCGGTGCCACCGTCGTTTTCGGTTCGCCCCGACAGCTGGATCTGCTCGACGGCACCGTGCGGGCGCAGCGCCGGACGTGGCCGTCGCCGCTGCTGCCCGCACTCGACGAACTCGTCGGCAGCCATGACGGCGATATGCATGTGGTGGCCAGCGGTGACCCGATGTTGCACGGTATCGGCGCGACCCTGATCCGCCGGTTCGGCGCCGAGTCGGTGCGGGTGCTGCCGCACGTGTCCTCGGTGACGCTGGCCTGCGCCCGGATGGGCTGGCCCGTGCAGGACACCGAGGTCATCAGCCTGGTCACCGCCCCCGCTCACACCGCGGTGCGCCGCGGGGGACGCGCGGTGGTGCTCAGCCGCGACGCCGCGGGCCCCGCCTCCCTGGCGGCGCTGTTGACCGAGACGGGCCGCGGCGACTCCGAGCTCACCGTGCTCGAGCAGCTGGGCGGGCCGGGGGAGCGGCGTTGTTCGGCACTCGCCCGGGACTGGGCCGTCGCCGGGCCGGACGACATCGACGACCTGAATGTCGTTGCGGTGCACTACCTGCCCGATGAGCGCCGGTATCACACCCTGCCCGATGACAGCTTCGCCCACGACGGGCAGATCACCAAGCAGAGCATCCGTGCGGTGACCCTGGCCGCGTTGGGGCCGCGCCCCGGCGAACGGCTGTGGGACGTCGGCTCCGGCTCGGGGAGCATCGCCGTCGAATGGTGCCGCAGCGGATCGGGTTGTACCGCGGTGGCTTTCGAACGTTCCGAGCAACGGCGGTCCCGGATCGCCGCCAACGCGATCGCCTTCGGGGTGCACGTCGAGGTGCGCGGCCCGGCCCCCACCGACTTCGACGGCGCCGCGGAGCCCTCGGTGATCTTCATCGGCGGCGGTATCACCGAGCCCGGGTTGCTCGACGCCTGTTTCGACCGGTTACCGGCCGGGGGCCGGTTGGTCGCCAATGTCGTCACGGCAGAATCGGAGGCCGCAGTCATCGACCGCTACTCGACGCTAGGAGGCCAGTTGCGCCGGTTCCAGCACTACCGCGGCGAACCGATCGGCGGATTCACCGGATTCCGGCCGGCCTACCCCGTCACCCAGTGGGTGGTGGGCAAGCCGTGACGGTCTACTTCATCGGAGCGGGACCGGGTGCGGCCGACCTCATCACCGTGCGTGGACAGCGGCTGCTGAACCGTTGCCAGGTATGCCTGTACGCCGGCTCGATCATGCCCGAGGACCTGTTGGCGGAGTGCCCGCAGGACGCCCGTGTCATCGACACCGGGCCGCTGAACCTGGAGCAGATCATCGGCGAACTGGCGGATGCCGACGCCGCCGGGCTCGATGTGGCCCGACTGCACTCCGGGGACCCGTCGATCTACAGCGCGCTGGCCGAGCAGTGCCGGCGCCTCGACGCCCTGGGCATCGGGTGGGAGATCGTACCCGGCGTACCGGCTTTCGCGGCGGCGGCCGCCGCGGTGGGCCGTGAGCTGACGGTGCCCGGCGTGTCGCAGACCGTGACGCTGAGCCGGGTGGCCACCCTGTCCACCGCGATGCCCGAAAAGGAAACCCTGGCCGCGTTGTCCACGCCAGGCAACACCCTGGTGCTGCATCTGGCCGCGGCGCAGATCGACACCATCGTCGAGCAGCTCACCGCCGGTGGCTACACCGCCGATACCCCGTGTGCCGTGGTCGCCTTCGCGAGCTGGCCGAAGGAGCAGGTGCTGCGTTGCTCATTGGGGGAGGTCGCCGGCCAGATGCACGCCGCCGGGATCACCCGCACGGCGGTCATCATCGTCGGCGATGTGCTGGCGGCCGCGGGCTTCACCGACAGCTACCTGTATTCGTCGGGCCGCCGGCGCGGAAGCCGGCACTAGTGCGGGTCCTGCTCCTCGGCGGCACCGGGGAGGCTCGGGCGCTCGCCGCCCGGCTGCACCCCGGCATCCCGGTGATCAGCTCGCTGGCCGGACGGGTGCCCGATCCGGCGCTGCCGGTCGGCGAGGTGCGCATCGGCGGGTTCGGCGGCGCCGACGGCTTGGCGGAGTGGTTGCGCGGCAACGACATCACCACCGTGGTGGATGCCACCCATCCCTTCGCCGCGACCATCACCGCCAATGCCGCACAAGCCGCCGCACAGGCCGGCCTGCCCCATCTGGTGCTGGCCCGCCCGGCCTGGCCGGACGGTGACGCCATCGTCGTCGGTTCCGACACCGAGGCCGCCGAGGTGGTCGCACGCCACGGCTACCGGCGGGTGTTCCTCACCACCGGACGTTCGGGCACCGCGGCGTTCAAGGATGCCGATGCGTGGTTCCTGATCCGTGCGGTGACCGCACCGGAGGACCCACTGCTGCCGGCGCAACATGAGGTGCTGCTCTCGCGKGGGCCCTACCGCGTCGAGGGCGAGCGTGATCTGTTGCGGGAGTTCGGAATCGATGCGCTGGTGACCAAGAACAGCGGTGGTGCCATGACGCATGCGAAACTCGAGGCGGCCGCCGAGCTCGGGGTGCCCGTCATCATGGTCAGCAGACCCGCACTGCCGGCCGGTGTGCGCGTGGTGCACACCGTGGACGCTGCCGCCGATTGGCTGACCGGGCTCAGATGAGGGTGAGGGTGTCGAGCTCGCGGATCGCCCGGCACGAACGTTCGGCCATCGCCAGCATCATGTCGTCACCGCGCTCGGTGGAGTTGGCGAAGGCCACCCCGAACACGATGATCAGCGGCGCCTGCAACATGCCCAGGCGGTAATCGCGCCAGCAGGTGTCCRCGTCGTAGCCGGCGACACCGAGCGCCACCAGGCCGGCGTGGTACTCGGCCACCAGGTCCCGTTCGGCGGCCGCGCGGGTCACCGGGTCCAGGCTGGTCCCGGTGAAGTACGCGAGATCCCTTGCCGGAAGACCTGACCCCAATGTCTGCCAGTCCACCACGGTGATCTGTGTCCGGTCCGGATCGAACAGCATGTTGTCCAGCCGGTAGTCACCGTGCAGCAGCGCGAACCTGTCCGGCTCGGTCAGCAGCCAGGGTGTCACCACCGACATGGATGCCGACAGGGTGGCCCGGTCCTCGGCGGTCATCCGGTCGCCGAGTTTCTCCAGGGTGATATCGGTGGCCATCTTGGCCACATCGCCCATACCGGAGGCCATTGCGGCGTCCGGCTTGGGCATGGCGATACCGGGGAAGTCGGTCAGTTTCGGTTCACACCAACTGGGTGCGTGCAGCCCGGCAAGGGCCCGCACGGCCAGCTGAGCCTCGGCCGCACTGCACCCGGCGATCTGGTCGCCCTGCTCGGAGGGCGCCATATCGGCCAGCAACAGCACGAAATCGGCACCCTCGCCGCCGATCTCACAGTGGAAGTTGCGCGGGATGGGGATCTGCACCAGGTCGGCCACATTGGTGTAGAACGCGTGCTCGGAGCGGTATCCGATCGCGACCCGGTCGCGGACCGTGTCGTCCTGGGACGGCAGCTTGACGGCGAAGCTGGCAGGCAGGTCGGTCTCGGTGCCGTACTGCACCGTCAACCGGTAGGTGGCGCCGGTCTGACCGGTACCGATGGGGGCGGTGCCGACACTGCGCACATCGGCGTCCAGCACCGCGCCCAGCCAGGCCGGCGTCACATCCTCGGGGCCGCGGGGGATCGGGTTGCTCATGGCGTCTCTCGCATTTCATCTACTCCGATCGCCGTGCCGTAAATGGTGTGCAGCCAGATGGTTTCCGCGCCGATGACGAGCTCAGCACGGGTACGGGGTCCGCCGAGGGTGAAGCGCTCGAGAATGCGGTCGTTGAGCTCGAGCAGCAGACCGGCCAGCACCTCGGCGGCGGGACCGGCGGGCGCGCGACCGGCGGCGCGCTCGGCCTCGATCATGGCCGCGATGGCCGGGACGAATGCCTCGCGTGAGTTGTCCCAGATCTCGCGGATCGCACTGCTCGCGGCGCGCGCATCCAGCATGGCGGTGAACAGGTACCGGTGCGCCGCACCGGTTTCCATGAGCGCCTCCAGCATGGCGTGGATCCGCCACCGCGGTGACCCGGTGGAGGCGGTCACGATGTCACTGGCGGCGAAGACGTCGTCGTACATCGACTCCAGCAGGGCGGCCACCGCGGCGGCCTTGTTCTCGAAGTAGAAGTAGAACGCCGACCGGCTGACACCGGCGGCGGCGGCGACGTCGGCGATGTTGACCGCCTCGAAACCGCGGGCCCGCAGCGCGTCGTCGAAGGCGGCCAGGATGGCGCTGCGGCGCTGATCGCTGCGCTGCGGTTGGCGCCGGTCGGTCACCGAGCGGGCAGCAGAAACCGACTGCTCGACGACATCGTTGCCCGGCTGCACCAGCGGGACATTATCCCCGCCTCTGACAACTGTCAACGATTCTCGACAGTTGTCAGCCCGGGTAGTTGCGCGGCGTGAACACCGTGTCACCGTGCCAGCGGGTCTGCGAGGAGCCGATGATCAGCAGACAGCGCATGTCCACCTCGGCGGGATCCAGATCGCCGAGCGCCACCACCCGTACCGTCTCGTTCGGGCCGGCGACATCGCGGCCGATCACCACCGGGGTGCCGGCATCGCGGTGTTCCAGCAGCAGCTTCTGCATCTCGCCGACCTGCCAGGTGCGGGTTTTCGACGCCGGGTTGTACACCGCGATCACCATGTCGGCGGCCGCCGCCGCACTGACCCGGGCAGCGATGATCTCCCACGGCTTGAGGCGGTCCGAGAGCGAGATGACGGCGTAGTCGTGGCCCAGTGGCGCACCGACCCGGCTGGCCACGGCCTGCGCCGCGGTCATCGCAGGGATCACCCGGACCTCGACATCGGGCCAGTCCACGGCCTCCTCGAGCACCGCGGTGGCCATCGCGAACACGCCGGGGTCACCGGAGGACACCACCACCACCGCGCGGCCCTGCCGGGCCAGTTCGCAGGCCAGCCGGGCACGCGCCGGTTCATCGGTGTTGTCGCTGGCATGCCGGGTCTGTCCGGCGCGGGCGCCGACCCGGTCGAGATAGGGGAAGTAGCCGATCAGGTCGGTGGCAGCGGCCAGTTCGCGGCGCGCCTGCGGGGTGATCCAGTCCAGATCGCCGGGACCGAGCCCGACCACCGCCACGCTGCCTCTCGGGGCGAGCGAAGCGACGGCGGAAGGACGGTTGCGCGGTGCGGCCGCCTCGCCGGGCAGCATCACGATGGAGAAGTAGGGCACCGAGGTCTCGTCGACCTCACTTGCCGCGAGCACACGCTGCTGATCGGTGCTGGCCCGTTCCACGTAGAACGCCCGGTCCAGCCGGTGGGTCTCCGAAAGTGCTTGCCGGACTTCCGGATAGGATTTACCCAGCTTCATGATGACGGCGGCGTCGGTATCGGCGAGGCGGCGGGTCAACTCGGCTGCGGGCAGCGTGCCGGGCAGGATGGTCAGCACCTCGTCGCCCTGCACCAACGGGGTACCGGTGGCTGCCGACGCCGCACTCACCGACGTCACGCCGGGCACGATGACGGCCTCGAACCGCTCGGTGAGCCGGGTGTGCATGTGCATGTATGAGCTGTAGAACAGCGGGTCGCCCTCGGCCAGCAGTGCCACGTTGCGCCCGGCGTCCAGATGTACGGCGATGCGGTCGGCGGATTCGGCGTAGAAATCCTCCATCGCACCGGCATAGCCGCCGGGATGCTCGGTGGTCTCCGTGGTCACCGGATAAACCAGGTGTTCCTCGATTTGGCCCTCGCGCAGGTACTGCTCGGCGATCCGGCGCGCGATGCTCCGGCCGTGTCGCGCACTGTGGTAGGCGACGACGTCGGCCTCGCCGATCAGCCGGGCCGCCTTGACCGTCACCAGCTCCGGGTCACCGGGACCCAGGCCGACGCCGTAGAGGGTGCCCTTTGCCGTGGAGATATTCGTCATTCGCGTTCGCTCGCAATCGCATTCACGGCGGCCGCGGCCATCGCGCTGCCCCCGCGCCGGCCCTTCACCACCAGATACGACATGCCGCGCGGCCGGGCGATCAGTTCGTCCTTGGACTGTGCGGAGCCCACGAACCCGACCGGGCCGCCCAGCACCGCCGCGGGCACCGGTGCGCCCTCGTCGAGCAGTTCGAGCAGCCGGAAGAGCGCGGTGGGGGCATTGCCGATCGCAAGCACCGCGCCGCCCAACCGGTCGGCCCACAGGTCGACGCCTGCCGCGGAACGGGTGCTGCCGAGCTGGGGGGCCAGGTCGGCGGCGCGCGGATCGGCGACCAGTGACACGACCTCGTTGTCGGCGGGCAGCCGGGAGCGGGTGATACCGGCGGCCACCATCGACGAATCGCAGAGCACCGGTGCGCCCGCGGCCAGCGCCGCGTGGGTGCGGGCGACGACATCGGAGGTGAAGGCGACATGGTCGGTGACGTCGACCTGACCGCAGGTGTGGATGAGCCGGACCACGACGCGTGAGATGTCATCGGGGAAGCGGGTCAGGTCTGCTTCGTCCCGGATGGTCGCGAAGGATTGGCGATAGATTTCCGCAGCGTCGCGGGTGTAATCGAGCACCCGATCACCCTACGGGTGGCGCCCCTCGTAGCCGTGTCCGGTGGCCACCAGTACCTCGGCGCCCCGCGGGCTGCCGCAGGCCCGTGGGCAGCCAACAAAATGACGATGGACCCCCGGTGCGCCCTCGGTCAGCGCGGCCCGTGCGTCGGCGCGCACATCGGAGAGAGATTTGTCACAGCCAGGACTTCCCGTGCAGGCACTCACCGTCAACCACGGGGAGTTCTCGTCGAAGACGAGGCCCAGCGGAGCCAGCACCCGCAACGAGGTGTCGGCGACCTCCTCGGTGAGATCGCAGACCAGGATCGATCGCCACGGTGTCACCACGATCGGCGCCTCGATGGCGGCCAGGAATTCGGCGGTGCGGGCCGGCAGCACGCCCAGCGGGACCGCCGCGCCCAGCGCCACCCGGTTCGCAACAGGATCCAGCGGCTGCGGTATCCAGCCGACCGGAGGACGTCCGGTGTGGTGGGGGTACCGGTCCGCCGGGTCCGGCACGGTGACGGAGAGATCGCCGATCAGTGCGCTGGGGTCGTCGAGTTCGGTGACACGCCAGCGCTTTCCACGCACCGCCTGGAACCGTTTGGCGATCTCGACCATGGTGTGCACCGCGTCATCGGCGGACAACCGGATACCGGTGTCCGCGCCGGCGAGCAGTAGGGCGACACCCGTGTCACCGCACTGCACCCCGACGTCGGCGTGCAGCCCGGACACATCGCCGCGGCCGTCGTCGATGGAGAACCAGAATCGGCCCGGCAGTGCGGCCAGCGCCGGGTCCTGCTGCAGCGCCCGGTCCAGATCGCCGACCCAGCCCCGCACGTCCGCCAGGCCGCCGCTGCGGCCGGACAGCGGCGAGGACACGATGTTGCGGACCCGTTCATGGGTCGGGGACGGCAGCAGGCCCGCGCCGGCGAGTGCGTCGGCCACCCGTCCCGGGTCGGTGATGCCGCGGATCTGCAGGCTGCCGCGCGATGTCAGTTCCAGCGCTCCGCCGCCGCAGTCGGCGGCGAGGTGGGCCAGCGTCTCCAGAGCGGTCGCCGAGATGACGCCGCCGGGCAGGCGCACCCGCATCAGCGCACCGTCGGCTGCCTGGTGGACCTGCAGGGCGCCGGGGCAGGCGTCCTGATCACGGGTACGGCTCACGGGTCCACGGTACTCAGCGCGCACCGAATCCGATCTCCGAAATACGAGTAGTGAACTACGCGGTCGTCGTGTCCTGCCCGCTCGTAGCGTCTACGCAATGGCGGCGCATCCGTCGTCCCGAGTGTAGGAGGACCCGAAATGTCCCATCTGACAGCTCATCTGCCCCATCCTCATCTGCCTCACCCGCACCTGCCGCACCCCGACCTGCACCGCGTCACCGATGCGGTGCACCACGCGGGGGAGCGGGCGCACGCCGTGTTCGAGTACGAGGAGAAACACGAGTGCCAACGCTACGAATTCCTCGAGGACGGGCTGATGTCCCGCGAGATGGGACGTCTGTAGCGAATCAGCTGGCCTTCGCGTGCCGGCCCGGCACCGGGTCGACCACGGCCGAGTAGCTCGAGGCATCCCCGGCGATGACCCGGCTGGGCCTGCCCGCCACGTCGACGGGGATATCGCCGGCCAAGGTCACCCGGCTGAGCCGCCGGAACTGGTCGTCGTAATCGGAGACCGCGTAGTGCTGGGTGGCCCGGTTGTCCCAGATGGCCAGATCGCCGGGCTCCCAGCTCCAGCGAACAGTGTTCTCCAGCTTGGTGATCCGCGCCTGCAGCAAACCGAACAAGGCCGCAGACTCGGTGGATCCGAGCCCGGCGAACCGTTTGACGAAGTGGCCGAGCAACAGCACCCGCTCGCCGGTTTCCGGATGCACCCGCACCACCGGGTGCTCGGTCTCGAAGTAGGCGGACTCGAACTCCTCGCGGTGCGCGCGGACGGTGTCGGCGACCTGCTCGTGCCGGCCGTCATAGTCCGCGGCGTAGTCATAGGTGTTGGTGTGCACCGCCCACAGGTTCTCCGCCAGTGCGCGCAGGGCCGGGGGCAACTGTTCGTAGGCGGTCTGGGTGTTGGCCCACACCGTGGTGCCGCCGTACTCGGGCAGTGCCACCGCGCGCAGCAGGGAGGCCTTCGGGATGCGATCCACGAAGGTGACGTCGGTGTGCCAGCTGTTGGCCTTGTCGTATCGGGAGTCGATGGGCAGCACCCGGGTGCCGCGCGACAGCACGGTCGGGTGGGCCGCGGTCGTGGTGCCGAGGCGTTGCGCGAACGCCAGTTGACCGTCGTCGTCGAGATCGTCCTGATGACGGAAGAAGATGACCTTGTGGGTCAGCAGCGCGTCGTTGATCGCGGCCACCGTCGACTCGTCGAGATCGGCGGACAGCCGCACACCATCGATACGGGCGCCGATGTGGGCACCGAGTTTGACGACATCCAGTGAGGTGCGAAGGGTCATGGATCCATTGCGCCAGCCGCGGCCCGCGACGTAAACGGTTTGGCTAAGCCGGATTCGAACTCCTGAACGCGCAGGTGACGACGGTGCCGACGGCCTGAATATGACATGCATCACATAATTCGGCCACCTGTCTGCTCAGGCACAGAAAGCCGATGCCGACGCATCCTGGGGCTACGTTTCGATCATCAACCCGGTACCGCCGGTACCCGTTCAGGAAGGAGGCCATGACATGGCCTCACTCATCGCCATCGCCACGGGCGTCGCGCTCGTGTTCGCCGCCATCTCCGTCCCCTACCGCGACTCCTGGTACGGCCGCTGGAGCCGCTCCGACCGCTGACCGGCAGACCACGCGGCGCGCGTGGTGAGGCAGGATTGAGCAGTGCCGACCGTGCTGCTGCTGTCTACGTCCGATACCGACCTGATCACCGCGCGCGCCAGTGGTGCCGACTATCGCTGGGCCAATCCGTCCCGGCTGCTGCAGGACGAACTCGGCCGCGAGCTCGCTGAGCTGCTCGACGGGGTGGATATCGCCGTCGTCCGCATCCTCGGCGGGTACCGCGCCTGGCAAGACGGCATCGACACCCTGGTCGGCCTCGGGGTGCCCACCGTGGTGCTGTCCGGAGAGCAGGCTCCCGACGCCGAACTGATGCGCCATTCGACCGTCCCGGCCGGCGTCGCGCTGCAAGCCCACATCTATCTGGCCCAGGGCGGCACCGAGAACCTGCGCGGCCTGCACGCCTTCCTCAGCGACACACTGCTCATGACCGGCGAGGGTTTCGACCCGCCGGTCGCCATCCCCGGCTGGGGTGTGCTGGAGCGTCCGCAGACCGATGCCGCAGGCCCGACCGTCGCGGTGCTGTACTACCGGGCCCAGCATCTGGCCGGGAACACCGGCTACATCGCCGCGCTCTGCGATGCCATCGTGGCGGCCGGTGGCCGGCCGCTGCCGGTCTACTGCGCCTCCCTGCGGACCGCCGAACCCGAGTTGCTCGAGCTGCTGGGCACCGCGGATGCACTCATCACCACCGTGCTCGCCGCCGGCGGCGCCACCCCGGCCACCGTCGGTGCCGGCGGCACCGATGACAACTGGAACGTCGCGCACCTGGCCGCCCTGGACGTCCCGATCCTGCAGGGGCTGTGTCTGACCAGTTCCCGGTCCAAGTGGTCGGAGAACGACGACGGCATGTCCCCGCTCGACGTCGCCACCCAGGTCGCGGTGCCGGAGTTCGACGGCCGCATCATCACCGTCCCGTTCTCGTTCAAGGAGATCGACGACGAGGGGCTGATCACCTACAGCGCCGACCCGGAACGCTGCGCCCGGGTGGCCGGACTGGCCGTGCGGCACGCCCGGTTGCGGCACGTCCCGGCCGCCGACAAGCAGGTCGCGCTGGTGTTCTCGGCCTACCCGACCAAACACGCGCGCATCGGCAATGCCGTCGGCCTGGACACGCCGGCCTCCGCGGTGGCCCTGCTACGGGCCATGCGCGAGCACGGCATCGACATCGGTGAGGTTCCCGGTGTGGACGCCGAGGATGGTGACGCGCTCATCCACGCGCTGATCGAGCGCGGGGGACAAGACCCCGACTGGCTCACCGAGGAAACGTTGGCGCGCAACCCGATCCGGGTGTCGGCGGCCGACTACCGGCGCTGGTTCGCCACGCTGCCCGCCGGTCTGTCCGACGCGGTGGTGCAGCACTGGGGACCGCCGCCCGGCGAGCTGTTCGTCGACCGCAGCCACGACCCCGACGGTGAGATCGTCATCGCGGGAATGAAATCCGGCAACGTGGTGATCCTCGTGCAGCCGCCGCGCGGGTTCGGCGAGAACCCCGTGGCCATCTACCACGACCCCGATCTACCGCCGAGCCATCACTACCTGGCCGCCTACCGCTGGCTGGACGGGCAGTTCGGTGACACGGGCGCATTCAAGGCCGACGCCGTCATCCACCTCGGCAAGCACGGCAACCTGGAATGGCTGCCGGGCAAGACGCTGGGCATGAGCGCGGACTGCGGCACCGACGCCGCACTCGGCGACCTCCCGCTGATCTACCCCTTCCTGGTCAACGATCCCGGCGAGGGCACCCAGGCCAAGCGGCGGGCCCACGCGACGCTGGTCGACCACCTCATCCCGCCGATGGCCCGCGCCGAGACCTACGGCGATATCGCCCGGCTGGAACAGCTACTCGACGAGCACTCGAATCTCTCCGCCCTCGATCCGTCGAAACTGCCCGCCATCCGTCAGCAGATCTGGACGTTGATGCGCGCGGCGAAGATGGACCACGATCTGGGCCTGGAGGACCGGCCCGACGAGGACTCCTTCGACGACATGCTGCTGCACGTCGACGGCTGGCTCTGCGAGATCAAGGATGTGCAGATCCGCGACGGCCTGCACATCCTGGGGCAGGCGCCCACGGGGGAGTCCGAACTCGATCTGGTGCTGGCCATCCTGCGGGCCCGCCAGTTGTTCGGCGGCGAGCACACCGTGCCCGGCCTGCGTCAGGCACTCGGGCTCGCCGAGGACGGCGCCGACGAACGCACCGCGGTCGACGCCGCCGAATCCGCCGCCCGCGCACTGGTGGCCGGCCTGCAGGACAGCGGCTGGGACGCTGCGGCGGTCGACGGCCTCACAGATGACCCTGTCATCGGTGAGATCCTGCGCTTCGCCGCCACCGAGGTGGTGCCCCGCCTGCGGGGCACCGACGGGGAGATCGACGCGGTGCTGCGGGCCGTGGACGGCCACTACATCCCGGCCGGCCCGTCCGGTTCCCCGTTGCGCGGTCTGGTCAACGTGCTGCCGACCGGACGCAACTTCTATTCGGTGGATCCCAAGGCGGTGCCGTCGCGGCTGGCCTGGGAAACCGGTGTCGCCATGGCCGATTCGCTGTTGACCCGGTACCGCGAGGACTACGGGACCTGGCCGCCCTCGGTCGGCCTCTCGGTGTGGGGCACCTCGGCGATGCGCACCTCGGGCGACGACATCGCCGAAGTGCTGGCGCTGCTCGGCGTCCGCCCGATCTGGGATGACGCGTCGCGCCGGGTGGTGGACCTGGAACCGATCTCGCTGGAGGAGCTGGGCAGGCCACGCATCGACGTGACGGTCCGTATCTCCGGGTTCTTCCGGGACGCCTTCCCGCATGTGGTCACCATGCTCGACGACGCCGTCGCGTTGGTCGCCGGACTGGACGAAGGCCCGGAGGACAACTACGTGCGGGCCCACGCGCAGGCCGACCTGGCCGAACACGGTGACGAACGACGCAGCACCACAAGAATTTTCGGGTCCAAGCCGGGAACGTACGGCGCGGGCCTGCTGCAGCTCATCGACAGCCGCAACTGGCGCGACGACCAGGACCTGGCCGAGGTGTACACCGCCTGGGGCGGCTTCGCCTACGGGCGCGGTCTCGATGGCGCGCCGGCGACCGACCAGATGAACCGGGCCTACCGGCGAATCGCGGTGGCGGCGAAGAACACCGACACCCGCGAGCACGACATCGCCGACTCCGACGACTATTTCCAGTACCACGGCGGCATGATCGCCACCGTGCGCGCGCTGACCGGCAAGGACCCGGCCGCCTACATCGGCGACAACACCCGCCCCGACGCAGTGCGCACCCGGACCCTCAGCGAGGAGACCACCCGGGTGTTCCGGGCCCGCGTGGTCAACCCCCGCTGGATCAACGCCATGCGCAGGCACGGCTACAAGGGCGCCTTCGAGATGGCCGCCACCGTGGATTACCTGTTCGGCTACGACGCCACCGCGCATGTGATGGCGGACTGGATGTACGAACAACTCAGCCAGACCTACGTGCTCGACGACGAGAACCGCAAGTTCATGAACGAGTCCAACCCGTGGGCGCTGCACGGGATGGCCGAGCGACTGCTGGAGGCGGCCGGGCGCGGCATGTGGGCGGCACCGGATGCCGCCACGCTCGACGGCCTCAAGCAGGTGCTGCTGGAGACCGAGGGCGAACTGGAAGGCTGAGCCCGGCGCCGGTGCACATAGGATTCACTGCATGGCTCTCACCTTCGCCGACGTCGCCAAGGCCGACTACGTCCTGCTCACCACGTTCACCAAGGACGGCCGGCCCAAGCCGACCGCCATCTGGGCCGTCCCCGACGGTGACCGGCTGCTGGCCATCACCCAGGGAAAATCGTGGAAGGTCAAGCGGATTCGCAACACCCCGCGGGTGACGGTGGCCGTCTGCGATCGCGGCGGCAAGCCCAAGAGCGAGGAAGTCGAGGCGGTGGCGGCCATCTTGGGCCAAGCCGCGGTCGGGCGGGTCTACGACGGGATCGGTCAGCGCTACGGCGTGATCGGCAAGCTCTTCAACCTGTTCTCCAAACTGCGCGGCGGCATGAAGAACAACGTTGCGCTGGAGTTGCGCGCGGCCGCGTAGATGACCGAAAGCCATCCCGCGGGATCCGCGACAGCCGGCCGCCCCAAGGACATCGGCCGGCTGTTGCTGCGCTGCCCGGACCGCTCCGGCATCGTCGCCGCGGTGTCGACGTTCCTGACCGCTGCCGGCGCCAACATCATCTCCCTGGATCAGCACTCGACCCAGCCTGAAGGCGGAGTCTTCCTGCAGCGCACCGTCTTTCATCTGCCGGGGCTGGCCGCCGCGGGGGCCGAACTGGAATGTGAGTTCGCCGCCGGGATCGCGCCGGAATTCGAGATCGACTACCGGTTCACCGACGCCGCCAGGCCGAAGCGGGTCGCGATCCTGGCGTCGCGGGCCGATCACTGTCTGCTGGACCTGCTGTGGCGCAACAGGCGCGGCGAACTGGACATGTCGGTGGTCATGGTCATCGCCAACCATCCCGAACTGGCCGACCAGGTGCGCCCCTTCGGGGTTCCCTTCGTGCACATCCCGGCCACCAGGGACACCCGCGCCGAGGCCGAGGCGCGCCAGCTCGAACTGCTGCGCGGCAACGTCGACCTGGTGGTGCTGGCCCGGTACATGCAGATCGTCACCCCCGAATTCCTGGCCGCCGTCGGAGCCCCGCTGATCAACATCCACCACTCGTTCCTGCCCGCCTTCATCGGGGCGAACACCTACCGGCGGGCCAAGGAGCGCGGCGTCAAACTTGTCGGGGCGACGGCGCACTACGTCACCGAGAACCTCGACGAGGGCCCGATCATCGAGCAGGACGTGGTCCGCATCGACCACACCCACACCGTCGAGGACCTGGTGCGCCTCGGCGCCGACGTCGAGCGCGCGGTGCTGTCCCGGGCGGTGCTGTGGCACTGCCAGGACCGTATCGTCCGGCACGACAACGAGACGGTCATCTTCTGACATGGTGAACTGTTGCCATGGCCCCGACGTTCGATCATGTCCATCGCGAGAAGTACCTGCTGCTGACCACGTTCACCAAGGACGGCCGGCCCAAGCCCACCCCGGTGTGGGGTGTGCCGCACGAGGGCAAACTGCTCATCAGCACCGACGACGGCTCCTGGAAGACCAAGCGGATCAACAACACCCCGCGGGTCACCATCCAGAAGTGCGGTGTGCTCGGCAAGGTCAAGGGCGAACCGGTCGAGGCCGTCGCCCGCAACCTGCCGAAATCCGAGACCCGGCGGGTCTTCGACATGGTCACCCGGCGCTACTGGTGGCATGCCTGGTGGTGGATCCCGCAGGCCCTGATCCGCGGCGGCGTGGACAAGGTGCACGCCGCGATCGAGATCGAGCCGGTCCCGGCGGCTTGAGGAACCCACACGGCGCCTCGCGCGTTGTCCTCACATGGTGAAGCGGTTGTTCCTGGTGTACCTGCTCGTCGAGCTGGCGGTGCTGGTCGGGCTGGTGTACACCATCGGATTCGGCTGGACGGTGCTGGCGGTGCTGGCGACCTTCCTGGTCGGCCTCGCGCTGGCGGGCCGACAGCTCACGCGGCACCTGGGTCGTCTGCAGTCGGCACTGAACTCGCGCGCGGCGTCCAACGAGCTGGCCACCGACAGCGCCCTGGTGGCGCTCGGTGCGGTACTGGTCTTCATCCCGGGCGTGGCCAGCTCCGTGCTGGGGGCTCTGCTGCTGATGCCGCCCACCCGGCGCATCGCCCGGCCGGTCGCGGTGGCCGTGATCGGCAGGAGCCTGGCGAAGGCGACACCGCTGGTCATGACCTATTCGACGGGTGCGCCCGGGTACCAGCAGCCCCGCCGGGCCGACTACGTCGAGGGAGAGGTCATCGACGTCGTCGACGTCAGCGACGCGAACGGCACAACCGCCGCGGAACCGACCTCGCTGGAGCACCGCACCACCACGCCCGATTAACCTGTCACCTTCGTGACGACTCTGCTGATCAACGGACGGGTACACAGCCCGGCCGCCCCCGACGCCACCGCCATCGCGTTCAGCGACGGCCCCGATGCTGCGGTGGTGTGGCTGGGCGCCGACGACACCGCCCGCGCGGAATTCCCCGACGCCGACATCATCGATCTGGCCGGCGGGTTCGTGGCACCGGCGTTCGTGGACAGTCACGTGCATCTGACCGCCACCGGGCTCAGCCTCACCGGCCTGGACTTGCGCGACGCCACCTCCCGCGAGCACTGCCTGCTCCTGCTCGCCGAGTACGCCCGGCGCCGGCCCGCCGGCATCGTGTGGGGCTCGGGCTGGGATGAATCGTCCTGGCCGGACCGGACCCCGCCGAGCACCGCCGACCTCGACGAGGTGCTGGGGGGCAGGGCGGCCTATCTGAGCCGGATCGACGTGCACTCCGCGGCCGCGTCGAGCGCGCTGCGGGCGGCCGCACCCGGTCTCGCCGACGCGACCGGGTTCGATCCGCAGCGGCCATTGACCGCCGACGCGCATCACCTGGCCCGCGCCGCCGCCCGTGAGTTGCTGACTCCGGATCAGCGACGGACCGCCCAACTCGCCGCGCTCGATGCCGCCGCCGGTCACGGCATCGTCGCGGTGCACGAATGCGGTGGGCCCGATATCGGCGGTCTGGCCGACTGGCATGCGTTGCACGCACTGGAACACGGCGTGCAGGTCACCGGCTACTGGGGTGAGGCCGTCCAGAGCGCGGCGCAGGCCCGTGACCTGATCGCCACCACCGGCGCCGCGGGCCTGGCGGGGGACCTGTTCGTCGACGGCGCGCTGGGCTCGCGCACGGCCTGGCTGCACGAGCCCTACACGGACGCCGCACACACCTGCGGCAACCGCTACCTGGACACCGACGCGGTCGCCGCGCATCTGCACGCCTGCACCGAGGCCGGGATCACCGCCGGATTCCACGTCATCGGCGATGCCGCCGTCACCGCCGTCACCGAGGCGCTGCGCCGTGTCGTCGAGCAGCTCGGTGGGCCGGCCGTCGCACGCTGCGGGCACCGGCTGGAGCATCTGGAGATGGTGACCGCCGAACAGGCCACCAGCTTGGGCAGCTGGGGCGTGATCGGCAGTGTGCAACCCAATTTCGACGCCTGCTGGGGCGGTCCGGACGGGATGTATGCCCAGCGTCTCGGGGTTTCCCGAGCGGCAACGCTCAATCCGTTTGCGCTGTTAGCATCCCAAGGCGTGCCCCTTGCCTTCGGCTCCGACAGTCCGGTCACCGGACTGAACCCGTGGGCGACCGTGCGGGCGGCGATCCGGCACCGCACCCCGGGCAGCGGTGTGTCGGCCAGGGCGGCGTTCTCGGCGGCCACCCGCGGCGCGTGGCGTGCCGGCGGCGTGCGTGACGGCGTCTCCGGCACCTTGGTGCCCGGCGCGCCCGCCTCCTACGCCATCTGGGAGGCCGGTGACCTCGAGGTCAGCACCCCGGCGACCGAGACCGCGGCCCGCTGGTCCACCGATCCGCGCTCGCGGGTGCCGGCGTTGCCGCAGTTGGACGAGGAGGCGGATCTCCCGCGCTGCCTGCGAACCGTCCACCGCGGCATGGTGCTTCATGGCTGACGCCGAGACGGCCGACACCGTCGACGACGCCCCCGCAGCTACCGCCGAGCCCGCCGCTCCCGGTCGCGGCGCGCGGATCGTCGGCGCCACCTGGGGTGCGTTGAGTACGCGGCTGATCCGGCTGACCGCTTCGGTGATCGCCGGCGTGCTGATGTACCTGAGCTTTCCGCCGGTGGGCTGGTGGTGGGCGGCGTTCCCGTCGCTCGCGCTGCTCGGCTGGGTGCTGACCCGCAGACAGACCACCCGCGCCGGCGGGTTCGGCTACGGCCTGCTGTTCGGGCTGGCCTTCTATCTGCCCCTGATCCCGTGGGTCGGGCTGTTCGTCGGGACGGGGCCCTGGCTGGCGCTGTCGCTGCTGCAGGCGCTGTTCCCGGCGCTGTTCGGCCTGCTGGCCGTCACCGTGCGCGCACTGCCGGGCTGGCCGGTCTGGTTCGCCGCGGAGTGGGCCGTGCAGGAGTGGCTGAAATCGAGTGTGCCGTTCGGCGGTTTCCCCTGGGGTGTCGTTGCCTTCGGCCAGGACGACGGGCCGCTGCTGCCGCTCGCACAGCTCGGGGGCGCCCCACTGGTGTCGGTCGCGGTGGCCCTGGTCGGGTTCAGCCTGACCGCGCTGAGCCTGGAGATCGTGATGTGGTGGCGGCGCAGCCACCCGAGCGCCGAGGGCTCGGACGCGGCCCGCCCGGAGGCGGTACTGCCCGGCGTGATCATCTGCGTGGTGCTGCTGGCCACCGCACTGGTGTGGCCCGGTGTGCGGCAGGCCGGCGCCGGCGCCGGCGAACACCCGTCGGTGACGGTGGCCGCCGTACAGGGCAACGTGCCGCGGCTGGGACTGGATTTCAACGCTCAGCGCCGCGCCGTGTTGGACAACCACGTCGCCGAGACCTTGAAACTGGCCGAGGAGGTACGGGCCGGCCGCGCGCCGCAGCCGATGGTGGTGATCTGGCCGGAGAACTCCTCCGATATCGACCCGCTGCGCAACACCGACGCCGCCGCGCAGATCTCGGCGGCCGCACGCGCCATCCGGGCGCCGATCCTGGTCGGCACGGTGCTGGCCGCACCGGGCTACACCCGCGAATCCCCGGTGGCGACCAACACGGTGCTGGTGTGGGATCCCGAAACCGGGCCACAGGACCGGCACGACAAGCGGATCATCCAGCCGTTCGGTGAGTACCTGCCCTGGCGGGACTTCTTCCGCAAGTTCTCGTCCTACGCCGATCGGGCCGGCTATTTCCTGCCCGGCGACGGCAACGGTGTGGTCCGGGCCGCCGGCATCCCGATCGGGATCGCCACCTGCTGGGAGGTGATCTTCGACCGGGCGGTACGCGATTCTGTCCTCAACGGCGCCCAGCTGCTCGCGGTCCCGGCCAACAACGCCACCTTCGATGCCGCCATGAGCGCCCAGCAGCTCGCCTTCGCCCGGCTGCGGGCCGTCGAGCACGACCGGTACGTGGTGGTGTCCGGAACCACCGGGATCAGCGCCGTGGTCGCCCCCGACGGGCATCCGCTGGCCACCACGGAGTTCTTCGAACCGGCCTATCTGGACATGGCGGTGCGGCTGAAATCGAACATCACCTTCGCCACGGAGTGGGGCCCGACCGTGCAATGGGTGCTGGTGGGAGTCGGCCTCGCGGCTGTGATCGCCGCCATGCTGCACAATGGGAAGTTCGTGCGCAGACGGCGAGAGGCCGGAGTGCGCACCCCGGTCGGCCCGCAGCACAGGCCTACCGGACAGGATTCGCCCGAAGCGGGCAGTGAGGACGAGAGAACAGCATGAGCGATCTGGTGTCGCCCAGCCGGCGCACGCTGGTGATCATCCCCACCTACAACGAGCGGGAAAACCTGCCGTTGATCGTGGGGCGGGTGCATGCCGCTCAGCCGGACGTCCACATCCTCGTCGTCGACGACGGCAGCCCGGACGGCACCGGCGGGCTCGCCGACGAACTCTCGCTCGCCGACCCGGACCGCATCCACGTCATGCACCGGGTGAGCAAGGACGGGCTGGGAGCCGCCTATCTGGCCGGTTTCGCCTGGGGGCTGAGCCGTGAGTACACCGTGCTGGTCGAGATGGACGCCGACGGCAGTCACGCGCCCGAGGAACTGGGCCGGCTGCTGTCGGCCGTCGACGGTGGCGCCGATCTGGCCATCGGTTCGCGCTACGTGCCCGGCGGCACCGTACGGAACTGGCCGTGGCGCCGGCTGGCGCTGTCGCGCACGGCCAACACGTATTCGCGGGTGCTGCTGGGCGTCGGCATCAAGGACATCACCGCCGGCTACCGCGCCTACCGCCGCGAGGTGCTGGAGAAGATCGACCTGTCCGCGGTGGACTCGAAGGGCTACTGCTTCCAGATCGACCTGACCTGGCGGGCCATCAACGCCGGTTTCACCGTCGTCGAGGTGCCCATCACGTTCTCCGAACGTGAGCTGGGTGTCTCCAAGATGAGCGGGTCCAACATCCGCGAGGCGATGTTCAAGGTCGCCGAGTGGGGGATGCGCGGGCGCCTGGATCGGGCCCGGGGCGTCAGCAGTAGGCCGGCTGCCCTGTAAACGACGGCGAGCGTGCGTGTCCGCGGCCGGCACACCGGGTGCCGGCGCGCGATCACGCACGCTCGATCAGGTCAGTAGGCGGTATCAGCCGCGGCGACGGGTCTTGATGATGTCGAGGCGCTCCTTGAGCAGCTCCTCGAGCTCCTCCACCGAACGCCGCTCCAGCAGCATGTCCCAGTGCGTACGCGGCGGCTTGACCTTCTTGGGCTCGGGGACGTCGCCGTCGATCAGCGTGCCCTCCATACCGTTGCGGCAGGGCCAGGTGCCGGGGATCTCGGCGTCGTCGGCAAACGGAACCTCGAACTCCTCACCGTTGTCGGTGCGGTAGCGCGCCACCTGGCGGGGCGCCAGGTCGTGGTTGCGGTCGGTCTCGTAGCTCACGGCGCCGAGCCGGCTGCCCCTCAGAACACGATCAGCCATCGTCCACTCTCCTCACATCACGCGCGATTTCGTCCGGAGGATCAACGCGGCGGACCCGCGCGAAGTTCCCGACTCAATCCACCAGGATACGGCAGATACTGGGCACGCCGGGTCCGGCGGTCTACAGTCGGCGCGTGACATCCGCAACGCCTGGTACATCCGCTGCGCGAAGGCGCAACCGGCCCCAGCCGTGTCGCTGGTGCGGCCGTGAAGTCCCGGATGCGGGCATGGGACGCCGGCGCCAGTACTGCCGGCAATCCTGCCGCCAGCGCGCCTACGAACAGCGCGCGCAAGTCAAGGGCACCTCGGTGGCGCCGGATGCGGTGGTGCTGACCGCCGAGGAGGCCGCCGACCTCTCCGATCGCATCTATCAGGTCCGGTRCGCGGCCGAGGATGTCGCGATCGCCGCCGACGAAGGAGTCGTCGGCGCCGAGCTGCGCGAGCTGTGTGAAGCGCTGCTGCAGGCGGCGAAGGCCGCCGACGGCTGGCGCTGACGAAGCCGGAGTGCGGTCGTGACCAAGCCCAGCCCCGAACGGCCGGCCGGCGTCTGGCGTTTCGGCGACTTCGTGCTGGACACCCAGCGCTATGAACTGCGCCGCGACGGCCAGTCGGTGCACGTGGAGCCCCAGGTCTTCGACGTGCTGACCCAGTTGGTGTCCCACCACGACCGCTTCGTCACCAAGGAGGAGTTGTTTGACTCGGTCTGGGGCGGCCGGTTCGTCGGCGAGGCCGCCCTGACCAGCCGGATCAAGGCCGCCCGCCGGGCACTGGGTGACGACGGTGAATCGCAGCGCTTCATCCGGACCGTCCGGGGCCGCGGCTACCAGTTCGTCGGCACCCTCACCGAAGCCGTGGCCACCCCGCCCGAGCGGGCCCCGGCGCCGCGTCAGCACATCGCGTTCTGCCGGGGGGCCGACGGGGTGCGACTGGCCTACGCGGTGGCCGGTGACGGCCCGCCCCTGGTGCGGGCGGCCAACTGGATGACCCACCTGGGTTACGACATCGAGAGCCCGGTGTGGCGGCACTGGGTGCGCGATCTCGCGCTTGCGCACACCTTCATCCGGTACGACGAACGCGGCTGCGGACTCTCGGACTGGGACACCGGGGACTTCACCTTCGACGACTGGGTGACCGATCTGGAATCGGTGGTCGAAGCGCTTGGCCTGGAACGTTTCCCGCTGCTGGGGGTATCCCAGGGTGGTGCCGTCGCGGTGGCCTACGCGGCGCGCCATCCCGACCGGGTGTCGCATCTGGTGCTGTGCGGCGCCTACGCGCGCGGGCGGGCCGTGCGCGCGGTGGGGGAGTACGAGAAGCGCGCCGCGGCACTGGATCTGGATCTGGCCAGGGTGGGCTGGGGACGCGACGATCCGGCGTTCCGGCAGGTGTTCGCCGCGCAGTTCCAGCCCGACGGAACCCGCGCAGACTGGGAGGCGTTCGACCACCTGCAGCGCCGCACCACCTCGCCAGAGAACGCGGTGCGGTTCCTCGACGAGTTCGGCCGCATCGATGTGCGCGACGACGCGAAACGCGTCTCCTGCCCGACCCTGATCATGCATTCCGCCGATGACCACCGGGTCCCGATGCGCTACGGGGAGGAACTCGCCGCGCTGATACCCGACTCCCGGCTGGTCGCACTGAACAGCAACAATCATCTGCTCACCGAGAGCGAACCCGCCTGGCAGATGTTCCGCACCGAGCTCGCCGCGTTTCTGATCTGATTCCCCGTCGCTGCGCTCGCCCGGGCCGGCCCTGCCCGGGTATCTCCACCCAATCTCCATACAAAATTCATGCGCGACGGGCCGCCGCGCAGCACGCTGAGCAGATGAGAACGCCGACCCGTACCCTGCTCGTGGGGGCCGCCGCAGCACTGGCCCTGACCGCCTGCTCGAACAGCACCGACACCGCGACCTCTTCGTCACCGTCGGCGGCCGAGACCTCGTTTCCGCAGTCGGCCAAGTACATCGCCGATATGCCGGCAGCCGACGGCACGACCATGACCGTGGGCATCGCCGTCGACGGTGTTCAGGTCGCGGCCTACGCCTGCAACGGTGTCGATGACGAGGCGTGGTTCTTCGGCGATCAGTCCGACGGGCAGATCGACATCACCGGTAAGTTCCGCGACACCCTTTCCGCATCGGTCGACGGTGCGGAGGTGGTCGGCGACCTGGCCATGAATGGCGTGGCCTACCGGTTCACCGCCGCCCCGGTGCCCGCACCGGCCGGGATGTACACCGGCGAGGCCGGCGGGGCGCGGGCGACCTGGGTCGTGCGCCCGGGCGACTCGGCGACCGGGGTGCAGCACAATCCCGGCGGCAAACCTGTGCCAGATACGGACCTGTTGAGCGACAACGATTTCCGGGACCACGTGCGCAACACCCGCACCCTGCAACCCGCCTCGCCGATCCTGTCGCTCCAGGATGGGACCGGCACCGCCGACATCGACGGTCAGGTGGTGACGCTGCAGGTCGTCGACGGCGACTTCCGGCTCTAACAGGACAGCCGGACACCGACGCCGGGCGGCGCCTCCGACGCGGAGAGGCAGCCGAACCCGTCGACGCCGTCGGCGCCCATCCGCACCGCGGCGCGTTCGGCGTAGTTGACGCACAGCACCGCATCGGTGTCGGCGCGGCAGCGGAAGTCACCGAACGCCACCGACGACCCGTCCGGCAGCGCGGCGCCATCGCCGTCGACGAAGGGGCCGGGATCGCCGTGCTGTGATCCGATCTCCACGCTGGACCCGTCGAAGTCGACCCAGTTGCCCTTCCAGACCGTGAACACATCGGGTGGCCGCGGCGGCGGATCGGTGAGGTCCACCAGGCAGGCCAGGATGCCGTCCCGGTACCTCGGTGTGCTGATGCAGCTGACGGTGTCGGTGGTGAACGCGATACCGCCGTCGAGCGCGGTGCTCACCCCGTCCCGGGTGACGGACCCGAAATCCTCGGGCGCGGCCGGCGCCCCCTCCTCGATCCGGGAGATGACCGCGCCGATCTCGGCGTCGGGCGCGATGCTCCCGGACGGTTCGGCGCCGCGCGATGGGCTGCCCGGCGCCGGCGAAGCACTGCTCGTGGCGCTCGGCGACGGCACCGACAGCGGGGTGCGGGCCGTGGAACTCTGCGAGTCCAGCGTCTGCGAACAGCCCGCCACCAGGGCAGACGACACCAGCAACAACACCAACCGCATCCGGCCAAGGGTAGCGGGCGCGCCACGACGCGGCGAACCGCCGGATCTTCGCTAACGTCGGCCTCATGCACGAACACACCGTCCGGGTTCGTATCAACACCGGAACCATCGAAGGGTTCACCCGTAACGGCGTGCACCGGTGGCGGTCCATTCCGTACGCCAAGCCGCCGGTGGGCGCCCTGCGCTACCGCTCGCCCGTGCCTGCCGAGCCGTGGCCGGGGGTGCGCTACTGCCACGGATTCACCTACTGCGCCCCGCAGCAGAAGATGTACACCCTGATGGGCGTCGGCAGGTATCAGCCCATGAGCGAGGACTGCCTGACGCTCAACGTGGTGGCGCCCGAGGAACCGGAGTCCGACGGGCCGTTGCCGGTGATGTTCTTCATCCACGGCGGCGGCTACATCATGGGCAGTTCGGCCACACCGATCTATGACGGGGTCGCGCTGGCCCGGCGCGGCTGCATCTACGTGTCGGTGAACTACCGGTTGGGTGCGCTGGGCTGCCTCGATCTCTCCGCGCTGTCGACTCCCGAGCACCCGATCGACGGCAACCTGTTCCTGTCCGATCTGGTGCTGGCGCTGCGCTGGGTGCGGGAGAACATCGCGGTGTTCGGCGGCGACCCCGAGAATGTGACGATCTTCGGGGAGAGCGCCGGGGCCCACGCGGTGGCCACCCTGCTGGCCGTCCCTGATGCCAAGGGCCTTTTCGCGCAGGCGATCTCGGAGAGCCCGGCCAGTGGCATGGTGCGCACCGCCGAGGCCGCCCCGGTGTTTGCCGAACAGTTCGCCGGACTGCTCGGCGCATCCGCCTCCGATGGTGCGGCGGCCGTGATGTCGGCCCGCCCGGCCGAACTGGTCACCGCGCTGGACAAGCTCATCGCACGCGGCGGGCGGGACATGCCGGGCGCCTTCCCGGCCGGTCCGACCAGCGGCACCGAACTGCTGCCCGAGGATCCGCTGCACGCCATGCGGACCGGCACCGCACACCGGCTGCCGCTCATCGTGGGCACCAACGCCGACGAGGGCAAGTTGTTCACCCGCTTCATGCAGCTGCTCCCGATGACCGAGCAGACCATCGAGATGCTGCTGGCCGATTCCGACACCGGCACCCGGGACAGAATCGTCTCGGCGTACCCGGACTATCCGAGCAAGCGGGCCTGCATCCGGCTGGGCGGGGACTTCGCATTCGGCACGGCCGCATGGGATATCGCCGAGGCCCACAGCGTGCACGCCCCGACCTACTTCTACCGCTACGACTATGCCCCGCGCATCCTGAACTGGTCCGGCATGGGTGCCACCCACGCCACCGAGCTGCTCGCGGTGTTCGGCATCTACCGGACCCGCCTGGGTGCACTGCTCACCGCCGGCGGGGACCGCACCTCGGCGAAGCGGGTCAGCCGCGAGATCCAGAGCCGGTGGGGTGAGTTCAGCCGAACCGGCGGCCCCGGCGAGGGCTGGCCGCGCTACGACGAGAGCATGCGCGCGGTCCTGGTGTTCGACCGCCGGACCCGGCTGGAATACGACCCGCACGCGGACCGCCGCCGGGCCTGGGAAGGTTTCACCCTGGCCGCGCGGTAGTGGTTAGGAGCAACTGGCTGCGCCACCGCGCCGGGTGTGGTTGTTTGGTTCGATGACGCACCCGCTGGACCCGCTGGGCCCCGACGAATTCACCGCTGTCGCTGCGATCCTGGGCCGCGAACACGGCGTCGGGGACGGCTGGCGATACGCGTCCATCGAGATGTCGGAGCCAGGCAAGGCCGAACTCGCGGCCTTCGAGGACGGTGGGCCGCTGCCGCCGCGTAGGGCCGTGGTGGTGTGCTTCGACCGGTCGGCCAATGCGACCTACAAGAGCATGGTGTCACTGACCGACGCACGGGCCGAGTCGTTCGAGCATGTGCCCGGCGTGCAACCGAACTTCACCGTCGACGAGTTCCTCGAGTGCGACCAGATGCTGCGTGAGCATCCGGAGTTCCTCGCCGCCCTGGCCGCCCGGGGCATCACCGATATCGACATGGTCTTCGTCGACACCTGGACCTACGGCGACGCCGTCATCCCCGACGAGTTCCGCGGCCGCAGGCTGGGCTGGTCGGACACCTGGCTCAAGGACGGGCCGGGGATGAATCCGTACGCGCATCTGGTCAGCGGACTGCACTGCGTGATCGACCTCAACTCGATGGAGTTGCTGCGCGTCGAGGACACCGTCAACGTCGAAACCCCGGCCGTGATGGGCGAATACACGCCGCGCCACATTCCGGAGCACATCCGCGCCGCCTCCCGCCGGGAACCGCTCAAACCGCTGCACATCACCCAGCCCGAGGGTCCGTCGTTCACGCTGGACGGCAATCTGTTGCGCTGGCAGAACTGGTCGCTGCGGGTCGGGTTCAACTACCGCGAGGGCATGACGCTGCACACGGTGCGCTATCAGGACGGGGACCGGAACCGCTCGATCGCGCACCGGATGTCGTTCGCGGAGATGGTGGTGCCCTACCGCGACTCGTCGGTCGACCATTACCGCCGCACCGCGTTCGACATCGGGGAGTGGGGGCTGGGTTTCATGACGCAGTCCCTGGAACTGGGTTGTGACTGTCTCGGTGAGATCCGTTATCTCGATGCCGTGCTGCACAACAGCAAGGGCGAGCCGTACACCATCACCGATGCGATCTGCATCCACGAAGAAGACGCCGCCGTGCTCTGGAAGCACGTGGACCACGACACCGGTGCCGAGGTGCGCCGGATCCGCAGGCTCACCCTGTCGTTCCACGTCACGGTCGCCAACTACGAATACCTGGTCTACTGGCGGCTCTATCAGGACGGCAACATCGAGTGCGAGGTGCGCGCCACCGGCATCATGGTCACCACACCGCTGGCGGCCGGGCAGCCGAACCCCAATGGCACGCTGGTCGACGAGCGCACCTACGCCCCCTTCCATCAGCATTTCCTGGTGGCGCGGCTGGACCTGGACGTCGACGGCACCGACAACACCGTCTACATGTCGGAGTCCTTCGCCGAGCCGACCGGGCCGGAGAACCCGTACGGGCTGTCGCTGGTGACACGCAATGTCGCGCTGCGCACCGAGGACGAGGGCAAACAGGATGTGGACTTCTCCACCCAGCGAGGGTGGAAGGTCGTCAACACCAACGTCGTGAACGGTCTGGGCACCCACCCGTCCTACAAGCTGGTGCCGACCGGGGCGCTGCCCGCCATGTTCGATGCGCAATCACCGGTGCTGCGGCGCGCCAACGTCATCGGGCATGCGCTGTGGGTGACACCGAATCACCCCGAGGAGCGCTGGCCCGCCGGAGAATTCGTGAACCAGTCGGTTGCTGACACCGGCCTCGGCGAATGGACGAAGGCCAACCGGCCGATCGAGAACACCGATGTCGTGCTGTGGTACGTGTTCGGTATCCACCACATCACCCGGCCCGAGGACTGGCCGGTGATGCCGGTGGACGTGGTGTCGTTCTGGCTGAAGCCGTTCGGTTTCTTCGACCGCAATCCGGCGCTCGATGTGGCGGCAAGCCCGGCCGAGTGTCATAAGAGTTGACACCTGTCATATGTGATCGGGGCCACTGCTAGGTTCACACCGTGCAGAGTCAACTCATCGAGCGTCCCACGGATCTGACCGACGAATGGCTCACCGCGGCGCTGGGCGCCGGCACGGTGACCGGGCACGAGTTCGAGCGCATCGGCACCGGGCAGATGAGCGAGTGCTACCGGGTCGCCCTCCGCTACGCCGACGGCGATTCCGGTCCGGCGACGGTGGTGCTCAAGGTCGCCGCGGCCGACCCGAACAGCCGCCAGACCGGTCTCGCGCTGGGTCTCTACGAGCGTGAGGTCCGGTTCTACGCCGAGATCGCCCCGAACAATGCCGGTCCGTTCGCGCCGTGCTTTCATCACGCCTATGACGCCGAGACCGGAGCCTTCGACCTGCTGCTGGGCGACGCCGCGCCCGCGGTGGTCGGCGATGAGATCCGAGGCGCCACAAGCGCACAGGCCGTCCTCGCGTTGACCCAGCTGGGCCGGGTACACGGCCCGCTGCTCGGCGATGACGGACTCGCGGAGGCGGCCTGGCTGAACCGTGAGGCCCCGGTCAGCCAGGCGTTGCTGGCCGGACTGTGGGCCGGATTCGCCGACCGGTTCGATGACCGGATCGCCCCGGAGCACCGACTGGTGTGCGAACGCCTGGTGGACGCCTTCGACGGGTATCTGACCCAGGAGTCGGCCGCGATGCAGGGACTCGTGCACGGCGACTACCGGTTGGACAACATGCTGTTCGGTGAGGCCGGCGCGGAACGGCCTCTGACAGTGGTGGACTGGCAGACCGTCACCCGCGGTCCTGCGCTGACCGATGTCGCTTACTTCATCGGGTGCGCATTGTCCGATGATGTGCGGCGCGCCCACTATGACGCGCTGCTGGAGGCGTACCACCAGGCTCTCGGCGAAGGGTCGCCGCTGTCACTGGACGATGTGAGGGCCGGAGTGCGGCGGCAGAGTTTCTTCGGCGTGATGATGGCGATCGTGTCGTCCATGCTCGTCGCGCAGACCGAGCGCGGGGACGAGATGTTCATGACAATGCTGGCGCGGCATTGCACGCACGTGCTGGACACCGATGCGCTGGCGGTCTTGCCGGTGGCCGCGGCGCCGGAGCCGCTGACCCCCGACGCCGCCGACGAGGGCCCGCATGTGCATACCGATGAGGCGCTGTGGAACGAGAGCTGGTATTTCGACTTCGTCGATGCCGCACAGGGTCTCGGCGGCTGGGTGCGCCTGGGGCTGATACCGAACCAGGGCACGGCGTGGATCAACGCGTTGCTGTGCGGGCCCGGCATGCCGACGGTGGCGGTCAACGATCTGCAGGCCCCGCTGCCCGCCGACCCGGCCCGGGTGCGTACCGAGCAGATCGATCTCGAATTGTCCGCGACGGTGCCGCTGCAGCGCTACCGGGTGACGCTGCGGGCCCGCGGCGAGGCCTACGACGACCCGGCCGGGCTGTTGCGCGGCGAGGCGGGCCGCCCCGTCGAGGTCGGCCTGGACCTGGAGTTCAACTCGGTCAGTACGCCGTACCTGTACCGGATCGCCTCGCGCTACGAGATCGCCTGCACCGTGTCGGGCACCGCGACCGTCGACGGTCAGCACTACCCGCTGAATGCCGTTCCCGGGCAGCGGGACCATTCGTGGGGTGTGCGGGACTGGTGGAGCATGGACTGGACGTGGAGCGCTCTGCATCTGGAGGACGGCACCCACCTGCACGGGGTGGATCTACGGATACCCGGGATGGCGCCCATCGGCATCGGCTATTCGCAGCGCGCGGGCGAGTCGCTCGTCGAACTCGAAACAGTCTCCGCACAGCACACTTTGGGCTCCGACGATCTGCCGTCCACGGCGACGCTGACGTTGCAACCGGGGGATACGGAGCTGACCGTCGACATCAAGGGCCATGCGCCGGTGCTGCTGACCTCCGCCGACGGCCGGGTCGCCCAGTTCCCGCGCGCCTKGGCGACGGTCAGCACCGACGATGGCCGCACCGGTGTCGGCTGGCTGGAGTGGAACCGCAACCTCTGACCCGTTGCGTGCCACACTGGCACCGGTGATGGTGCTGAAATCGATGGTGCTGTTCGTGCTCGCCGCGGTTCTGGAAATCGGCGGCGCCTGGCTGGTGTGGCAGGGCGTTCGCGAGCATCGCGGCTGGCTTTTCGTCGGCGCGGGGGTGATCGCGCTCGGGGCCTACGGTTTCGTCGCCGCGTTCCAGCCCGATGCCAACTTCGGCAGGGTACTGGCCGCCTACGGCGGGGTGTTCGTCGCCGGGTCGCTGATCTGGGGCATGGTGGCCGACGGATTCCGTCCGGACCGCTGGGATATCTCGGGCGCGCTGGTCTGCCTTCTCGGGGTGGGGCTGATCATGTACGCACCCCGCTGAGAATTACAGCCTGTCGTTGCCGAGATCGCCGCGGTCCAGGCCCATCGGGGTGGCCGCCGGGACGTCGCCGGCCGCGACCACCAGCCGGGTCAGCGGCGTGAGCGCGCCGAACAGGGTGTCCAGGTCGCCATCGTCGAGCACATCGAATGCCGAGAGGGCCAGCCGGTCGGTGGTCTGCTCGATCTCGGCCTTCAGCGCGGCCCCGGCCGGGGTGAGCGTGCCGGCATCGTCGAGCAGTCCGCGCTCGGCCAGCTCTGCGACGTGGCGTTGCCACTGTTCCTCGTCGTAATCGCGGCTGCGCATGATCATCTCGCGGGGCACCCGGTCCGCCGCGGCGTGCAGGACGTTCGACTGGCGCCCGCTGATCCCGAAGACGTTGAGCGCGGCGATATGGCCGTCACCGCGCTGCTCCCGCAACAGCGTTGTGGCGTGCCACAGTTGAGCCAGCGGCTCCTGCGGCCACGGCAACGCCAGGTTCGCCGCGAACAGCGGCCGTCCCTCCGACGGTGCGTGGCGCGCAGCGGTGCCCAGCAGCGCCGCGGCCGTGCCGATGGCATCGGGATCGGTGCATCCGTAGCGCCGCAGCGCGGCCACCGCCGAATCCTGGCGGACCTGCAGCACCGTCGCGGGCGTGGCGATGTCCCAGGCGGCGGGCAACGCCTTGGCGACCCGCTCCGGCGCGAAGTTGCAGAACACCGCGCTCACCACCTCGGGTGCGACCGCCCCCAGCGGCGCCGAGCGGGCGGCAAAATATCCCATCCAGAAACCGCGGAAGCCGAGCCCGTCGAGGGCGGCGCGTGATTCCGGGGCGAAGTAGGTGACGGCGTGGACCGGTTCCAGCCGATCGAACAGGCGACGGGCGATGGTCGTTGATCTGCTCACCCCGACAGTCAATCATCCGCCGTTCAGTCGACCGGTGCGTCGTCGGCGACCGCCGCTTTCGCCTCGTCGATGATGGCCCGCATGGCCCGTTCCGCGCCCGCCTCGTCCCGCAACCGGATGGCCCGCGCCACCTCGTCGTGCAGGGCGATGGCCACCGGATTGGGTTCGTCGGGCATCATGCCGTGATGGGTGCGACCGGTCAGCACCTCGGAGACCACCGCGTTGAGGGCGCGGAACATCTCGTTACCGCTGGCCTCCAACAGGGTCCGGTGAAAGACCTTGTCCGCCTGTAGATACGAGTCGAGGTCACCGACCCTCCCGTGCATCACCATGTCGGACACCGCGGCCGCCATGATGCGGCACTGGTGCGGATCGGCACGTCGGGCCGCCAGCGCGGCGGCGGCCGGTTCGAATCCGCGACGCAGTTCGGACAGCGAGATCAGTTGCGCGGCGCGGTCACCGGATTCCAGTCGCCAGCGAATGAGTCTGGGATCAAAGACATTCCAGTGCTCGGCGGGCTGGATGGTGATACCCACCCGGCGCCGGGAGGCAACCATGCCCATCGACTCCAGCACGCGCACGGCCTCGCGCGCGACGCTGCGGGACACCTCGTGCTCGGCGCTGACGCGCTCCAGGTTTATCACCTGGCCGGCCGGGTATTCGCCGGACACCACGGCGGTGCCCAACGCGGTCAGCACGTTCTCGTGCAGCGCGCTGACATTAGGCGTAAACCCCACCGATACATCTTGTCATAGCCTGACGTGACTAACTAAAAACGGATCTTTTCGTGATCTGCTTGCAATAATCTGATGATTGATGCACGCTATGTGAGGTCAGACACATGGAGGCAGAGCGAGATGACAGCACCAATCGTGGTGATGGGCGTATCGGGGTCCGGCAAATCGACCGTCGGGGCCGCCCTGGCCCAACGGTTGCGAGTGCCGTTCGCCGACGCCGACGACTTCCACCCCCCGGCGAACATCGCGAAGATGACCGCCGGCGAGGCGCTCGACGACGACGACCGCCATCCATGGCTCGAGTCCATCGGAGAATGGCTGGCCGAGCGGTGCACCACCGGTGGCGTGATGAGCTGTTCGGCGCTCAAGCGCCGGTACCGCGAGCAACTGCGCAGGCACTGCCCGGACGTGCAGTTCCTGCATCTGAGTGGAACACCCGACACCATCGGCGCACGGCAGGCCAGCCGCCCCGGCCATTTCATGCCGGCTTCGCTGCTGGAGTCTCAGTTCGCCACCCTCGAACCCCTCGAAGATGACGAGGCGGGCGTGACCATCGACGTCGATCAGCGCATCGATTCCATCATCGACAACTACGTATCCCAGACCGGACTGGAGCTCCGATGAACACTGATTTCCTGAACAACGGGATACGCCTGCTGGCGGAACCGCCCAAGCTCGTCGAACCCGTCGCATCGACGCCGCACCTGATGCTGGCCTTCCTGGCCGGTATCGCGGTGATCATCGTGCTCATCACCGTGGTGAAGCTGCACCCGTTCCTCGGCCTGATCTTCGGCGCCGTAACCGTGGGTGTCGTTGCGGGCGAGGACTTCGCGACCGTGCTCGCCTCGTTCTCCAACGGCTTCGGCAAGACTGCCGCCAGCGTCGGCATCCTCATCGCGCTGGGTGCCATGTTCGCCAAACTGCTGGCCGACTCCGGGGGAGCCGACGAGATCGTGGACACCATCGTCGGACACGCCTCACCCCGGATGTTGCCGTGGGCGATGGCGCTGGTCGGTGCGATCATCGGCCTGCCGATGTTCTTCGAGATCGGCCTGGTGCTGCTGATGCCGGTCATCTACCTGGTGGCCCGCCGGTCCGGGCTGTCCTTGATCACCATCGGGATCCCCGCCCTCGCAGGTCTTTCCGCGATGCACGGCTTCGTGCCACCGCACCCGGGTCCGCTTGCGGCCATCGGGTACCTGGGAGCCGACCTCGGACTCACCCTCGCACTCGGTGTCGCAGTCGCAATCCCCACGATCATCGTCGCGGGCCCGCTGTTCGGGAAGCTGGCAGGCAAGTGGGTCGTGGTCGGTGCCCCGGAGTTCTTTGATGCCGATGAGCTGACGGAAGGCGAGCAGCGCCGCAGGCCGTCATTCGGTATCACGTTGTTCAGCGTGTTGCTGCCGGTGGTGCTCATGCTGGGCAAGGCGCTCGTCGACATCTTCATCGAGGACGACGGCCAGTGGTTCCGGAAGATCTTCGACACCCTGGGCACACCGCTCATCGCGCTGTTGATCGCCGTGATCGTCGGCATGGTGACCCTCGGCCGCGGCGGCGGGATGTCGCGCGCCGAGATCACCAAATGCGTCGAGTCCGGTCTGCCGCCCGTGGCGGGGATCATCCTCATCGTGGCGGCCGGTGGCGGCTTCAAGGAGGTGCTGGTGGACACCGGCATCGGCACCGCGCTCAAGAACCTCGCCGAGGGCACCAACATCTCGGTGATGCTGTTGGCCTGGGGCCTCGCGGTGGCGATCAGGCTGGCCACCGGTTCCGCCACCGTCGCCACCATCACCGCGTCCTCACTGATGATCGGTCTGATCGAAGGAATGAGCTCCGGCGAGGTGTCGCTGGTGGTGCTGGCGGTCGGCGCGGGCTCGCTGTTCTTCTCCCATGTGAACGACGCCGGCTTCTGGCTGGTGAAGGAATACTTCAAACTCAGTGTCGGCCAGACCATCAAGTCCTGGTCGATCATGGAGACCGTGCTGTCGGTCTCGGGTCTGATCGTGGTGCTGCTGCTCGATCTGTTCATCTGAGGCACAACGTGCGAAAGTCCCCGGATCCTCGCGGATTCGGGGACTTTCGTGGTGTCGGGGTCAGCCCTTGAGGACCTGGGTACCGCCGGCCAACTCGTCGTGCTTGCCCTGTTTGGTCGCACTGCCGTTGATGGTGACCGCGATGATGAGGATCGCGATGACACCCAGCAATCCGCCGACGAACGGGACGATCGGCAGCAGCGTGAACGCATTTCGGATCGCCGATTGCTGCAGCGTCGGCTTCGCGGCACCGGCCGGGCCATGGACGCTCAGGCCCAGTACCTTCTTTCCCGGCGTCCACCCCTGGGTGGTCTCGAACGCGACGTAGTAGACGAACGTCAGCAGGCCGGTGAACAGGCCTGTGACCCATACGTTGGACAACGAGTCGGTGACGAATGCCAGGAAGAACGCGACGATACCAATGACGATGCCGTCGATGATGCGGGCCAGCCAGCGGGGGAGCAGCCCGCCCGGTTGCCCGCCTGGAGTGGTGTACGTGCCCGGTTGCTGATCGAATCCACCTGTGGTCATGCCTGCAGAACCTACTCGCCCGGGCCGTATCGGCAAGCGATAAAACCCGGCTGGATCTCAAAGCGGGTTTGTTCAGATCAGCCGGACCGCAACGCGACACCGCGGATGACGGTATCGCGGGAGTGGGTGAGCGCCCGGTCGGTGCCGAGCTCACGCAGAATGTTCTCCGGAATCCACTGCACACCGATGACACCGCGGGCCAGCACTTCGGCGTTGGGGCTGTCCACCCGGATCTCCCCGGAGCGGATGCCCTCGGAGAGCATCGTCTTCATCTGCCGTACCCGAGTCGAGAACGACCAGCCGGGATCGGCGACATCGGGAGGAGACTGCCGCATCCAGGCCAGCTGGATGCGGAACTCGTCCGGAAACTGTTCCAGGGCATTGATATTGAGCCAACTCAGCGCGTCCAGCTTCTCCAACGGGGTGGACTCCGACCGCAGGACTTCACTCCAACCGCCGCCGACCTTGTGGCCGAAGGCCACCATGATCGACATCAGCAGCTCGTCTTTCGATCCGATGATCCGATACACGGTGCCGGTGCCCATCCCGGCGGCCGAGGCGATATCGCGGATGGTCGTCATTTCATAACCGCGCCGGCCGAACTCACTTCGGGCAACGGACCGGACGTGGGCAGCCTTGTCACTTTCTCCGGATTCGGTCTTCTCCGACCAGCTCTTCACCACCTCGTCGGCGGCGGCGAACGCAGCCGAACGGTCCAACTGAACGTCCGTGAGGTCATGGCTGGCCAGTCCATGGAGATGGATGCGGCACAGCAGGCTCGCCACCTGATCGCTGCTGCCCTTGTGCCGGATCACGTCCAGCCCGACATGCAGCATGCTTTGGCAGATCCGGTCGGCCAGCGTCGGCAGGTCCATCTCGGGCCTGAGATAACCGCTCCACCGCCCGGCCCGCAGCAACTGCAGCATCGCGGATTGGATGCCGGCCGGGCGGCGCTTCGTGAGTTCCATCAGTTCGGGATCCGAGCTCGGGCCCTCGTAGAACGACATCTGCAGCGCCGCCCGGTGTGCCACTGCGCACCGGGCGATGGCACATCCGAGGCCGATGATCTGGTCCTCGATCGGACGCGGGTCCGGAGCGTCGAGTCCGCTGAGCGCCTCCTCGCCGACCAGGTCCAGCGCCGCGTGATAGCGCCGGGTCAGCTCGACCAGGATGGCTTCCTTGGATTCGAAGTGGTGGTACAGACTGCCCGCGAGAATGCCCGCCGCATCGGCAATCTGCTGCAGTGAGGTGCGCAGGCCCGATTCGGCGATCACGTCATTGGCGGTCTGCAGAATCTGGATCCGACGCGTATCGGGAGCCTCTGATGGATGGTCGGTCATCGGCTCCCTATCCCTCGTCTCTGTACCCGAGCTCGAATACTGAGCTTACGACCTGATGTCCCGACGACGGGTAACTGCTTCATCCCAGCGCGGTGACGCCTGACCGGCCGCACATGGCGAACACCTCATCGAAGATCGACCCGGGCACGGTGAACCGCTCGGTGGAAGACATCTCGGGCAGGTGCGCGGCGATGTCCTCGGCCCGTGGGACGCTGCCCGCCGGTGCGCTCCAGCCTTCGGCAAGGCCGATGAAGACCCGCGCGAAGTGCCCGGTACCCGCCGAGTAGTTCTGATGGGACACCTCGCACGTGCGGCTGGCGAGATAGGTGACGATCGGCACGACGAGTGCCGGATCGATCAGTTTGAGGAAGCCGGTCTCTTCGAGAGCCGTCGCGTCACCGAGGGTCTCGGTGACCATTCGCGAGAACCCGAACGGCAGAACCGCATTCGCCTTGATACCGTGTTCGGCGCCCTCCAGCGCGATGACATTGGTCAGGCCGACCAGTCCCGTTTTGGCGGCGGCGTAATGCGATTCCCACGGCTGGCCGAACATTCCGGCCGAGGACGAGATGAAGACGAACCGTCCGTACCCCTGCTGCTTCATGGCCCGATAGGCAGGCTGGGCCAGGTAGAAACCGCCGTCGAGGTGGACCTGCAGCATGGTGCGCCAGTCCGATTCGGACAGTTCGTCGAACGCAATGCTGCTGAACACCCCGGCATTGCTCACCACCGCGTCGATGCGACCGAACTCCTCGATCGCGGTGGCGACGATGGCGGTTCCGCCTGCCGCGGAGGCCACCGAGTCGTGGGAGGCAACCGCCGTGCCACCGGCCGCTCGGATCTCGGCCACCACCTCGTCGGCAACACCCGGATCCGATCCGTCCCCGTGCATGGAGCCGCCGAGATCATTGACCACCACGGCCGCACCCCGTGCGGCCAGATCGAGGGCGTACAACCGGCCCAGTCCTCGGCCGGCACCGGTGACGATGGCCACCTGGCCGGTGAAATCGACCGTGTCGTTCATCGAACTCTGTCCCTTCCCGCCCGGCAGCCGACCACCAGTGCGGCGCCCAGCTGTTCCACATAGTCGTCGCTGCCACCCAGAAACGTCGAGAACCCCAGCAGCCGCCTCAGATACAGGTGAGCATCGTGTTCCCAGGTGTAGCCGATGCCGCCGAACACCTGGATGGCGGTGTCGCCGACGGTGGCCAGCCTGGCACTGAATGCCTTGATCCTGGCGGACGCGAGCGGTCGTTCCGCACTGTCCGCGTCATCGGCGGCCCAGAGCGCGCGCAGCACTCCACCGCGCCCGAGTTCGACGGTCTGGAACATGCTCACGCAGAGCTGCTGAACGGCCTGGAAGCTGCCGATGGGTTGACCGAATTGCCTGCGACTCTTGGCATGGTCGATCGTCAGGTCGAGCAATCGTTGCGCGGCGCCCAGCGCGTCGGCAGCGGCCAACGCCAGCACGTCATCGCGTAGCGAGGTGATCGCCTCGTCCCCGGCCCGACCCAGCACGCGCGCCGACACGTCATCAAGCCGCGCCCGGAAGACCTTGCGGGTGCGGTCGATACCGGTCACCTCGGTGATCTCCAGGTCGGCGGTGGACACCGAGTGCAGTGCCCAGCCGGCGTGATCACGGATCGGGATCAGTGCGATGTCGGCGGCCGCTGCATCGCCGAGCCGGTCGATCTCACCGCGCAGCAGCACCTCTGGGCCGTCGCCGGAGCTTTCGGGTCCCTGGCCGCGCAGCGGTCCCACCGTCGCCACGACCGATCCCTCGGCGATATCGGCCAGCAGTTCCGTGGCCTGCGATTCGAGTCCGAATCGGAAGAGAGCGCGAGAGGCGGCAGCGCAGGACAACCAGGGTCCCGGGTTGACCGCAGCGCCGAGCGCTTCGGCGACGATACCGGCGTCCACCATCGTCGCCCCGGATCCGCCGTACTCGGGTGCCACCAGCAGACCTGTTGCGCCGAGGGCGGCGAGTCCGTGCCACACCGGGTCGGTGGTTCCACGCGGGTCGTCGAGAAGGGCACGGACGTGCTCGGTGACACCGGCTTTCTCGGCGAGGAATGCCCCGACGGTGTCCGCCAGCGCACGCTGTTCGGTGCTGTACTCGAGGTTCATCGGCGCGGCAGTCCGAGTAGCCGAGCGGTGATGCTGGTGTTGATCTGGGTGGTACCGCCGGCGATGCTCAATGCACGCGAGGTGAGTCTGCGCTCGGCCCATCGACCATCGGCACCGGCGTCCCCCAGCAGCTCATAGCCCAGCGCGGCCATGTCCTGCCCGATCTCCGCCCACACCGATTTGGCCAGGCTCGCGGTGCCGAAACCGTCCTTACCGTGTGCGGTGGCCGAGATCGAACGCTGGCAGAGCGTCTCGAGATAGCTGATCCGCATCTCCAATTCGCCGAGCCTGCGCAGCGTCGACGGGTCGTCGAGCGGGTGGCCCGCGTCATCCAGGTCGGTGACCAGATCGGCGAGTCGGGTCTGCATCTCGGCGTACAGTCTTGCCGCCCCAACACGTTCGTGGGACAGCGTGGTGGTCGCGACCTGCCAGCCCTCGTTCAGCGCGCCGAGCAGCGCGCTCGCCGGTACCCGGACGTCGGTGAAGAAGATTTCCGCGAAGTCGGCGTCACCATTGAGGGTGACCAGGGGGCGCACCTCAACCCCGGGCAACGAGAGGTCGACGATCAGACAGGAGATGCCCTGGTGCTTCGGTGCGTCAGGGTCGGTGCGGACGTACAGCTGGCACCAGTCGGCGCGGTGGCCGAGTGATGTCCATATCTTCTGACCGTTGATGACGAAGTCTCCGCCGTCGGCGACGGCGCGGGTACGCAGGGAGGCCAGATCCGAACCCGCTTCCGGTTCGGACATGCCCTGGCACCAGATGTCGTCGGCACGCAGCATGCGGGGAAGCAGGTCGAGCTTCTGTTGCTCGGATCCGTAGTGCATGAGCGCCGGCGCGATGTTGTTGATACCGATCACGTTGAGCGGGTG